>JBOICL010000510.1:0-10338 GCA_050740055.1 Stenotrophobium sp. | reverse complement strand
ATCTCTGCCTGGAAGATAATAAAAAACACAACAAGGCCTTCGTGCTCGGCTATCCCATGTTCTCGGTACAGATTGCGCAGATGCACAAGGGTGAGCTGATTCTCGGCGTGTCCTATGCGCCGTGCTGGAACGGTGGCCGCGGCGAGATCGTGTTCGCGGAAAAAGGCCGCGGCGCCTGGCTCGGCGAGGAGCGCCTACAGGTGAGCGAGGTGGGGGAGTTGAGCAAGGCGACGCTCTCGACCGGCAATCTCGCGCGGCTGGCCAAGTCACCGCAATGGGCGGAACTGGGCCGGCTGATTCCGCAGCTGCATCGCATCCGTGGCTACGGCGATTTCCTGCACTACCACATGCTCGCCAACGGCAAGCTCGAAGCGGTGGTGGAATCCGACGTGAACATCCTCGACATCGCCGCCCTCACCGTGATCGTGCGCGAGGCCGGCGGCACCTTCACCGATCTCAATGGCGCACCGATCAGTCTGGACACCACGACGGTGCTCGCGACCAACGGGCGGCTGCACCATCATTTTTCAGGGCTGGCGCTGAAATAAGCCTGACCCGCCCGCGACACGGCGTTTTTGCGCAGCAAAACGGGTGCGGGAGCGGGCGGTGGGATGCCGACCTTCGCGCTGGTCGCGGGCTTCGGGCGCCTCCCGCGCCAATTGCCCTTCGGACAAGCACTTGTCGGCGCCAGCTCTTGGGGTTAGCGGTTCAGATTATGTTTATAAATATTTACTAATTAATAAATAAATCAAGACTTACTAACAGTTAGGCTCATGATTCACGTCAGAGCGGGTGACACGAAGCCCGGCGTCCTCAAGCTGATCACCGGCCAGCCGCGCCGTATCGCTTCCGCACGCAGCGCCTCGTCCGGGTCTACCGCAACCGGTGCATCAGCTTCCAGCAGCAGCGGAAGATCGTTGCGCGAATCGCTGTAAAACGTCGTGTGCGTGTAACGCTGCGGCTGCGCATCGCGCCAGGCGTGCAGGCGCTGGACTTTTCCGTCCTGGAAATTCGGCAGGCCGGCGACGCGGCCGGTGTAGCGGCCGCCGATCATTTCCGGGTCGGTGGCGATGAGGTCGGGCACGTCCAGCAACTGTGCGATCGGTTCGGTGATAAAACGGTTGGTCGCGGTGGTGATCAGCAGGCGGTCGCTCTGCGCGCGATGGCGTTCCAGCAGCGCGGGCGTGCCGGCAGCGATGATCGGCTCGATTTTTTCGCGCACGAACTGCGCGCGCCATTCATATAACTGCGCGGGTTCATGCTGCGTCAGCGGCCTCATACTGAAAGCGCAGAATTCGTTGATGTCCAGCGTGCCGGCCCTGTACTGCTCGTAGAAGCGCCGGTTCTCGCGCTCGTACCACGCGCCATCGACACGGCCCTGTTCGACCAGGAACTGGCCCCAGAGATAGTCGCTATCGCCCGCGAGCAGGGTGTTGTCGAGATCGAAGATGGCGAGGTGCATAAGTTTTTATTGAAAACCCGGTCAGGGATGGCCGGACTCACGGACAGGATGTCCATATAAGTTTGCCGGTTCGAGCGCGCCTGTGGAAGAATCGGGTCAAATCTTTTGACCCACGTGTCAACGTGATCGACCAGGATGGTTACCGCCCCAACGTGGGCATCATCCTCAGCAGCGCTGCGGGACAGGTCTTGTGGGCCAAGCGCATCGGGCAGAGCGCATGGCAGTTTCCCCAGGGCGGCATCAATTTCGGCGAGACGCCCGAAGATGCTATGTTCCGCGAGTTGAATGAGGAACTCGGCTTGACCCGCGAGCATGTCCAGGTTCTGGGCGTGACGCAGGACTGGCTGCGCTACCAGCTCCCCAACCGCTACCTGCGCCGTCGCCGCGGCCGCATGTGCATCGGCCAGAAGCAGAAATGGTTCGCGCTGCGCCTGCTTGCCGCCGAACAGTTGGTGCGCTTCGATACCTCGCCGGCGCCGGAATTCGACGGCTGGCGCTGGGTCGATTACTGGCACCCTCTGGCCGAGGTGGTCGAGTTCAAGCGCGAGGTCTACCAGCGCGCGCTGAGCGAACTGGCGGCGCTGATGGGCGCGCCGCCGCAGGTGCTCCGTGCGCCGTGATCAGAACGGCTTCACCACCGCGAGGATCACCAGCGCGACCAGGAACACCGCGGGGATTTCGTTGACGATGCGGTAGAAGCGCGCCGTGTGGCGGTTGTCGCCGCGGCGGAAGGCTTTCATCGGCCGCAGCAGCCAGTGGTGAAAGGCGATCAGCAGGATGGCGAGGCCGAACTTGGCGTGCAGCCAGCCGGTCTGCACCGGCCAGTACGCGATCCACAGCCACAGCCCCAGCGCCACCGTGCCAGTCATGCCGATGCTCATGATCATGAACAGCTTGCGTTCCATCGTGCAGAAGCGCTGGTGTTCCGCCGCGTCCGTCACTTCGGTGTGATAGACGAACAGGCGCGGGAGGTAAAACAGGCCGGCGAACCAGGCAACGACGAAAATGATGTGGAAGGCCTTGATCCAAAGCATGGAGTGCGACTCGAAATCCGGGGGCTGAGCGCCTATTATCGCGCCCTTGCTTTCGTGGTGTCAGTGAAATGATCAAGGTCGGCATCGTCGGCGGCACCGGCTACACCGGTGCGGAACTGTTGAGAATATTGGCGCAGCATCCGCAGGCACGGGTGCGCGTGCTGACCTCGCGCGCCGAGGCCGGCCGCCGCGCAGACGAGCAGTTTCCGCATCTGCG
This sequence comes from Stenotrophobium sp., assembly GCA_050740055.1. Taxonomy (GTDB): domain Bacteria; phylum Pseudomonadota; class Gammaproteobacteria; order Nevskiales; family Nevskiaceae; genus Stenotrophobium. The sequence continues at coordinate 7,625 of JBOICL010000510.1, read as the reverse complement.
CGGTCATTGCGACGCCATCTACAGCGCGCCGGACGTGAATGCCCTGAAAGCCTGCGACGCGGTGTTTTTCGCCACGCCGCATGGCACCGCCATGCAGATGGCGCCGGAGCTGGTCGCGGCGGGCGTGCGCATCATCGACATGTCCGCCGACTTCCGGCTCAAGGACAAGGCCACGTACGCGAAGTGGTACAAGCTCGAACACAGCGCGCCGGAACTGCTGACCGAGGCCGTTTACGGCCTGCCGGAAATCCACCGCGAAGCGATCCGCAAGGCGCGCGTGGTCGGCAATCCGGGCTGTTATCCAACTTCGGTGCAGCTTGGGCTGCTGCCGCTGATCGAGAGCGGCGCGGTGGATCTGGACGGACTCATTGCCGACAGCAAGTCTGGCGTCAGCGGCGCGGGCCGCGAGGCGAAAGTGGCTTATCTGCTGGGCGAAGCGTCGGACAACTTCAAGGCTTACGGCGTCTCCGGTCACCGTCACCAGGCGGAGATCGACCAGGAACTGGCAGCCGTCGCCGGTCGCCCGGTGGGTCTGACCTTCGTGCCGCATCTGCTGCCGATGATCCGCGGCATCCATTCCACGCTCTACGCGCGGCTCAAGAACCCGGGCATCGATCTGCAAAAGCTCTACGAGGATCGCTACCGCAACGAGCCCTTCGTGGACGTGCTGCCTGCGGGCGGGCATCCGGAGACGCGCTCGGTGCGCGGCGCCAACACCTGCCGCATCGCCGTGCACAAGGCGCCGGACGGCAAGACCGCAGTGGTGCTGGCGGTGATCGACAATCTGGTCAAGGGCGCATCCGGCCAGGCCGTGCAGTGCATGAATCTCATGTTCGGCCTGGATGAGACCCTGGGACTCAAGACGCCGCCGCTCGCGCCGTGAAGCACCGCATCGTCATTGCGAGTCACCGCCCGTGGCTGCGGCCGGTGCTGATCGCTGTCATTTCCGCGCTGCTGGCCCTGCTCGGCTGGGGCTTGTACGCCTACACGCGCACGCATACGGTCTCGGACTTCGCGCGCACGCAGACCGAGGTGGAGCAGTTGCGCGACGAGCGCCGCCAGCTCACGCACGATCTGCGCGAGGCGCAGAGCCAGATCGCTACGCTCAAGGATCAGCTGGTGTACGCGCAGCAATCCACCGACATCGACACGCAGGCCTGCGCGATCGTGAAAACCAGCCTGCCGAAATTGCAGGGCGAGGTGGCGGACCTGCACGAGCAACTGGCGTTCTACCGCGGCATCGTCTCGCCGGACCAGTCGCGCGCCGGCGTGCGCGTTTACAACCTCAAGATGCTCAAGGGCGCCTCGGCCAACGCCTATCGCTATGAATTGGTTCTGATTCAGTCGGTGCGCCACGACAAGCGCATCGACGGCCGCATTAGCGTGACGCTGGAAGGCTTGCAGGGCAGCACCCGGCGCATGATCAATCTGGCCGATATTGCCGGTGACGGGGGCAAAAACCTGCTATTTTCGTTTACCTATTTTCAGGAAATCGACGGCCAGCTCAAGCTGCCGGACGGATTCAAGCCGCTGCGCGTGAGCGTGAAGCTGACGGCGGAGGTGGACGGAGCGCCCGAAGTCGAGGACGATTTCGACTGGGACAAGATTGCGACGGGTTAGGACGGAGGCGGAGTTCCAATGAGCAAGCTATTTGGCGGCGGTGCGGCAAAACCCAGCGGCGGCATGGATACGCTGATCGGCCAGCAGACCGAAATCCTCGGCGACGTGCGTTTCTCCGGCGGTCTGCACGTGGATGGCAAGATCAAGGGCAAGGTGCTCGCCGTCGAGGACAAAAACTCCTCGCTGTCGATCAGCGAAAACGGCGCTATTGAAGGCGACGTGCGCGTCCCCAATATTGTCCTCAATGGCCAGGTCATCGGCGATGTGCATGCCACCGGCAAGATCAGGCTGGCGCCCAAGGCTCGCGTCAACGGCAACGTGTACTACCGCGTGATCGAGATGGAAAGCGGTGCGCGCGTCAACGGCCAGTTGGTGCACGAAAGCGGCCAGCCGGTCGCGGCGCTGACGCACCAGTCCGGCGACAGCGAGGTGGACCAGTTGCGCGAGGCGCGCCGCCTCAAGGGTTCAAGCACCTGATCCGGAGTTCGGACCGGCCGGTGCAGGAGTTTGGTGATGGATTTGAATGACACGACATTGCAGGAACCGCCGCCGGTGAATTTCACCGACTCCGCGGCCTTGAAGGTGCGCGAACTGCTCAACGAGGAGCAGAACCCCGATCAGATGCTGCGCGTGTTCGTGACCGGCGGCGGCTGCTCCGGATTCCAGTACGGCTTCAAGTTCGACGAGCAGACCGAAGAAGGCGATACCGTCGTGGTCAAGCACGGCGTGACGCTGCTGATCGACCCGATGAGCATCCAGTATCTCGGCGGCGCGGAGATCGATTATAAGGAATCGGTCGAGGGCGCGCAGTTTGTGATCCGCAATCCCAACGCCAGCACCACCTGTGGCTGCGGGTCTTCGTTTTCGGTGTAGTTTACTGGGCACGTCCTACAACGCCTGGAAATACGCTGGGCACCTTTGAAAACGCCGCCCGCCCGCGACACGGTGTTTTTGCGCAGCAAAACGGGTGCGGGAGCGGGCGGTAGGGTGCTGACCTTCGCGGGTCGCGGGCTTCGAGCACCTCCCGCACCCATTGCCCTTCGGGCAAGCACCGTGTCGGCACCCGCTGTGGCGTTTTTATGAATCCAGATGTTATATAAGATACAATACATATTATTATTTAATATACTTTAAAACGTAAGTTGGCGATAAAACCCTGAGAGCGGGTGGGCCAAAATACTGCGGAGACGCTCAGGCCCGGTAAATTCCGCCCAATACCGCCGCCTGCCGCGCGCCGGTGACTGCGGGCAGGTTGCCCGACAGTCCGTGCAGCGTGCGCATGGCCAGCCAGGCGAAGGCAGCGGCCTCGACATGCAGCGCATCCAGTCCGTGCCGGTCTGTCGGTTCGACGGGAACGGGTTTGAGCAGCTCGTGCAGGCGCCGCATCAAGAAGCCGTTGCGCGCGCCGCCGCCGCAGATCAGCACGCGGCAGGCTTGTGGGGAACGGCTGCGCATCATGTCAGCGATGCTGCGCGCGCTCAGTTCGCAGAAGCTGCGCTGCACGGCGGCGGGATCAAGCGCCGCGAGTTGCGGATAACGCGACAGCGCCCAATTCAGATTGAATCGATCGCGGCCGGTGCTCTTGGGCGGCGGCGCGCGGAAATAATCATCGGCAAGCAACACTGCCAAAAATTCTTCATCGGCGTTCGCGGCACTGGCCGCCCAGGCGCCATCGGCGTCGTACGGCCGCCCCAGGTGCCGCTGCGTCCATTCGTCCATCAGGCCGTTGCCGGGGCCGGTGTCGAAGCCGCGCACGTGCGCGAGGTCGTCGCCGTCGAGCAGGGTGATGTTGGCGATGCCGCCGATATTGACGACGCAGCGCTGCTCGCCCGCGGCGGCAAATAGCGCGTGGTGAAACGCTGGCACCAGCGGCGCGCCCTGTCCGCCCAGCGCAATGTCGCGGCGGCGGAAATCGGCAACGGTGGTGATGCCGGTGTCTGCGGCAATGAGGTTGGGATCGCCGGCCTGCAGGCTGCTGCGCACGCCCGACGGATCGTGAAATACGGTCTGGCCGTGGCTGCCGATGGCGACGATTTTTGCCGGATCAATCCGCTGCTGCTTTAGCAATCCTGCCACCGCAAGCACGAAGGTTTCGGCGACCTTGCGGTTGAGTTCGGCGTAGTCGCGCAGGGGAATGGCGGGCGTATCGCGCTGCAAGTGCAGCAGGCGGGCGCGCAGATCATCGGGATAATGGACGGAATGCGACGCGACTACGCGCACGAAGCGCGTGTCCTCGAATTCACAGAGCGCGGCGTCCACGCCATCCATACTGGTGCCGGACATCAGCCCGATATAGAGCGCGTGCATGGCGCGCTGTGGCATCCGTTGTTTTAGCGGCGGCCGGTCAGCTTGGCCGGTGAAATCTGCGCGACAGTCTTGCCCTGGATGGCGGCGTCGAGCTGGGCCAGCAGCTGCTTGTTCTGGGTGTGCCAGTGCGCAAGCTGGGTGCGGGTCAGCGGGTTGGCGCGCGGCAGCGCCACGGTGACCGGATTCTTGGGCACGCCATTGACGCGGAATTCATAGTGCAGATGCGGGCCGGTGGCGAGGCCGGTCATGCCGACATAGGCGATGACCTCGCCCTGGCGCACCCTGCTGCCTTCGCGCAGGCCCCTGCGGAAGCGCGACAGGTGGCCGTAGAAGGTTTCGTACTGGCGGCCGTGCCTGAGCTTGATCATGTTGCCGAAGCCGTGCATGACGCCGATGAACTCGATGTGGCCATCGGCGGTTGCCTTGACCGGCGTGCCGATGGGCGCGGCGTAATCCACGCCCTTGTGCGCGCGGATCGTGTTGAGAATCGGATGGCGGCGGTGCAGGTTAAAACCAGAACTGATGCGCACGAAATCCACCGGCGTGCGGATGAAGGCCTTGCGCAGCGACTGGCCCTGCGGCGTGTAGTAGGCGCTGGTGCCGTCGCGCGAGACGTAGCGCATCACGCGGTAGGCGTGGCCGTTGTTGATGAACTCCGCGGCGAGGATGTCGCCGTTGCGCAGCTTCACGCCGTCCTTGTACACCGCGTCGTACACCACCGCGAAGCGGTCGCCGCGGCGCAGGTCGAGAGCGAAGTCCACGTCGTAGCCAAACAGTTCGGTCATGCGCATGATCAGGCGGTCGGACAGCCCGGCCTTCTGCCCAGCATCGAACAGTGAACTGGTGATCACGCCGTCCGCCTGCGTCGGGCGGTGCTCCAGCGCGGCTTCGATCTTGACCGCTTCCAGCCGGTCGTTGACGCGCCGCACCTGCAGGGTGTGCATTTCATCGACTTCATAGGAGAGGTCGTCGAGATGGCCATCGGCATTGATGCGCAGATGGATTTTTTCGCCAGCACGAAGGTGCTTCAGCGCGGCGGTCGGATTGCCGAGCGCGGCGAGTTCCAGCCAGTCGCCCGTGGGCATGCCGAGGTTTTCGATGATGGTGGACAGCGTCTGGCCCGGCTTGATCGTGACCGTGATCCAGTCGCTGGCGCTGGGCACTGGCAGGGAGTCGCTGACCGCGTCCTGGATCGCGTTGTCGAAATTCGCGCCGTTCTGGGCATCGGGATTGCCGATGCCGGCGGCTATGGATCCTGCCGGAACCACCGGATCGCGGCTGGCCGTGCTTTCGCGCATCATCAGCGCGGTAAGGCTGACTGCGCACAAGACCGCGAGCAATGCGGAACGGAGTACAGAGGCCCGGCGGGCTCTCGCGGCTGGGCTATAATCCAAATTCATCTCGTTGATCCGAAAAAGTAAACAAACCCCCGTGCCAACGTGAGCGCGAGGCATTCTCCTGAAGTTTTTTGTGAACTGCGTCCGAGTTTTTTACTGCGGATTGTGCGTAAGGAAACATAATTTCCTATATCGCGCAAGCAGTTCGCGATGGTATTTATGGCCCCATCTGACGTTAGACAGAACAAAACGAGGGTTATCCCTCAGTGAAAATTTCCAATTCTCATGACTACTGATTTTGCCGAACTTGAGCGCGGCGCCGAAGAAATCATTCCTCACGATGAGTTTCGCAAGCGTGTGCGGGATGCTGCCGAAAAGGGCGTGAAACTCCGGGTCAAGGCCGGTTTTGATCCGACTGCAAAAGATCTGCATCTGGGACACACGCTGCTGCTCAATCGTTTGCGCGCGTTCCAGGAAGCCGGTTACGAGGCGATTTTTCTGATCGGCGATTTCACCGGCATGATCGGCGATCCCACCGGCAAGAACGAAACGCGCAAGCCGCTGACGCGCGAACAGGTGGAAGAAAACGCGCAGACTTACAAGGAGCAGGTGTTCAAGATACTGGACCCGGCGCGCACGACCATCGCCTTCAACAGTCACTGGCTGGACCAGCTGGGCGCTGAAGGCATGCTGCGCCTGGCCGCCCAGCACACGGTTGCGCGCATGCTGGAGCGCGACGATTTCAGCAAGCGTTACAAGGAAGGACAGCCGATTGCGGTGCATGAATTCCTGTATCCGCTGCTGCAGGGCTATGACTCGGTGGCGCTGAAAGCGGACATCGAACTCGGCGGCACCGATCAGAAGTTCAACCTGCTCGTCGGCCGGCATCTCCAGCAGGCTTACGGGCAGCGGCCGCAGTGCATCCTGACCGTGCCGATACTCGAGGGACTCGACGGCGTGCAAAAGATGTCGAAATCGCTGGGCAACTATATCGGTGTGAACGATCTACCCGGTGAAATGTTCGGCAAGCTGATGTCGGTGTCCGACAGTCTGATGTGGCGCTACTACGACCTGCTGTCGTTCCGGCCCCTGACCGAGATTGCGGAGCTGCGCGGCAGTGTCTCGCAGGGCGCCAACCCGCGCGATATCAAGATGGCACTGGGCGTGGAACTGGTGACGCGGTTTCACGGCACCGGCAGCGGCGAGCAGGCCAAAGCCGCATTCATCGCGCAATTTTCGCAAGGCGTCTTGCCGGAGCAGATACTCGAAGTGCGAATCGCCGCCGGCGCGGCCGGCCTGCCGCTGGCGCAGGTGCTCAAGCAAGCGGGGCTGGTCGCCAGCAATGCGGAAGGCAACCGCATGATCGAGCAGAGGGCCGTGCGCGTGGATCAGCAGCGCGTCGAAGACCGTTCCTTGGTATTGGCCCCAGGCAAGACTTATCTGTTGCAGGTGGGTTCACGCCGTTACGCACGCGCCACACTCAATACGGCGTAACAAGTCTGGCTGGCTTCCCCCTGTCACCGACGCCCCGCCATGTGCTGGGCGTTTTGCTATGGCAAGCCGCAACGCGGCAATCCTGAAAAAACCGCGAGCGATTTCCGGTGCATTACTGAAATGAAGAAATTTGAGAGATGATTGTGATATTTTATTGAATATAATTTCAAATAGCGCTTGAATAAAGTGCTTAATCCGCGCATTCAATCGTTAGCGGGTGAATCACCTGGAAACAATAAATGCTTACGAATCATGAAGATAATATTTTCATCAACATGCGATGTTGACGCCCCCCCAGCACTATGTAGAATTCGCCTCCCCGCTGCGCCGCGAAAGCAAAGAAAAACGCCCCGCGAAGCAGCCTGATCTTTAACAGATAGCAAGTGATTTGTGTGGGTGCTCCCGTGTGCATGGCGAAGCCATCGCAACACAAGAGCATCAACGTGAGCCAAGTTATATTGAGTCCACGTGATAACTCTATACAGCGCTGAAGACCCGCAAGGGTTCAGGCGCTATCCCAGTTAGATTTAATTGGAGAGTTTGATCCTGGCTCAGATTGAACGCTGGCGGCATGCCTAACACATGCAAGTCGAACGAGCTGTAGCAATACAGCTAGTGGCGGACGGGTGAGGAATACATAGGAATTTGCCTTTAAGTGGGGGATAGCCAGGGGAAACTCTGAGTAATACCGCATGATGTCGAAAGACCAAAGCAGGGGACCGCAAGGCCTTGCGCTTTTAGAGAAGCCTATGTCGGATTAGCTAGTTGGTAGGGTAATGGCCTACCAAGGCGACGATCCGTAACTGGTCTGAGAGGACGATCAGTCACACTGGAACTGAGACACGGTCCAGACTCCTACGGGAGGCA
>JBOICL010000509.1:0-3860 GCA_050740055.1 Stenotrophobium sp. | reverse complement strand
GTCCGCGTTGCGGATCACCTTGGCCTGCGCTGAGCTGCTCCAGCAGCCAGTGGATGGCGATGCCGCGCCGGACCGCGCCGCGATCGTGCTCGGCGGTTTCCGCGCCGCTGGGCCGTTCGGATTTCGCGAGGCGCAGCACTATCGGCAGGCGCAGGCGCGGATCGATCTGCGCGGGCGCCGCTGTCAGCGCAGACGGCGCTGCCGCTACGGGTTCGCCTGCGGCATAAATCCGTGTCGCTCCTTCTTCGGCTGCGATTCCCAGCGCGTCGAAAGCCGCTGCGGCATGCCGGTGCCATGGCGTTTCGGCGCTGTTCTTCATGGGCGCGAAACCGGAGATGTGGAGGAACTGGCGCGCGCGCGTAACCGCGACATAGAGCAGGTTCATTTCCTCGGCGGATTCGCGGACCTTGCGCGCTTCCATCAGGGTCTGCGTGAGGCTGTCACGCTCGTTCTTGCGGGCGCCGAGCAGGAAATGCGTGGGTCTATCGGCGTTTGACGGCCATTCTATGATCCAGCCTGCGATGTCCTTCCGGTCGTTGGTGCCGGTCTGGGCGAGGAACACGGCCGGCGCTTCAAGCCCCTTGGCGCCGTGCACGGTGAGAATGCGCACTTGGTCGAGTTGCGCGGGTGGCGGCACTTCGTCCGGCGCGTCGCCATCGCCTCCATGCGCTGCCAATTCCTGCAGGAAGCGCGAGAGCGAGGGATAGCGGCCGCTGTCGGCTTCCAGCGCGAGCTGGATGTAGGCGTTGAGATTGCCACGTACGCGCGCGGCCTGCGCCGCCGGCAGCGCGGACTCGTAGCGCGCGGCGAGGTTGCCTTCGTTGCAGATGCGGTCGAGCAGGTCGTGCACCGGCAGCTTGCGCGCCAGCACGAGCCAGCTTTGCAGGAGATTGTTGGCCCGGATCAGAGCGGCTGACGACTGCTCGGGAATGACGGCAGAGGTGAGCGATTGCAGCGCTACGTGCCAGGTGACCGCGCTCGTTCCGGCCTGTTCCGCCAGGCGCATCAGGTCGGTATCCGTCGCACCAAAAGCCGGTGAGCGCAGTGCATGGGCCAGATCCAGATCGCGTACCGGCGAGAGCAGGAAACGCAGCAGCGCGGTCAGATCGCGCGCCTCGACGGTTTGTAGCAGCGTGCCGCGCGCGGCGCCGGTAAAGGGGATGTTCTCCTCGGTCAGCGCCTGTTCCAGCGCAGACAGGTGGGTGCGTTTGCGCACGAGGATCAGCACGTCGCCATGGCCCAGCGCACGGCGCTCGCCATTGTGATCGATTTCGTGACGCGCCTCGACCAGCTCCCGTATGCGTTGGGCGATCAACTGGCCTTCGCGCAGGGCGCGTGTGTTTTCGGGATCGGGCCGCGGAGTGGTCAGCGGATTACGGAAGGGTTCCGCGGCTTCATCGCCGCGCACGTCGGGCTGAATCAGCGGCGCCAGCTCGACTCGGCCCCAACCTTCGCGCACGGTACCGTGCACCGGAAAATCCGGCAGCAGACCATTTCTGAACAGCGCGTTGACCCAGTCGATGACGGCGGGTGAGGAGCGCCGCGAGACCGACAGCGTTTCCTCCCTTGCCGCGAGGTGCTCGCGCATCCAGCCCGCGGCCAGCGGCAGCAGTTCCGGATTGGCGCGGCGGAAGCCGTAGATGCTCTGCTTGATGTCGCCAACGATGAACAGGCTGCGCGCGCGGCCGGCGTCGCCCGCCGCCATTTCTTCCAGCAGCGGCAGCAGCAGGCGCCATTGTGTCGGACTGGTGTCCTGGAATTCGTCCAGCAGCAGATGATCGACCCGCTGATCCAGCTTGAACTGGACCCAGGTGCCGGCATCGGGTTCGCGAAGCAGGCGGTAGGCGAGCCATTCCAGGTCGGTGAAGCCGATGCGGTTGCGTGTACGGCATTCGTCCTGGAACTCATCCAGTGCGGCGACAGACAGCGTCAGTGCTGCCTCGCTGCGGCGCAGTGTGGTGAGCCGCGCGCGTTGTTCACGAACGTATTGCAGGGTCTCGATCAGTTGCACGAACGCCTGTTCCATCAATGCCGCATCGCTGCCCAGTTTTTTCTGCGCGTCCTTGGAGAGCTTGAGTGTGTAGGGATCGCCGTCTTTTTTGAACAGGCTGCCGAGCAGGGTCTGCAAACGCGCTTCACCGGACTGCTCCTGCGCCGGTAGTACTACGTCCGCTGATATGTAGCCGGTTTTGTCGAGTTGCCCCAGCAATTTGCAAAAGGTTTCCAGTTGATCGTTGAACGAGGCTGTCGAGAGCGCAGCCAGCGGATCGCTGCCATTCAGCTCAAGCTGGCCGCGCAGATTTTCCACCGCATGTTCCAGCGGCTCCGGCAGATTTTCCGTAAAGGCCAGCCAGTCGCCGCGCCGCTGCAGGAACTGCATGACGATGCCGCGCAGGCTCCATTCGCTCTCGCCTTCAGCAATCAGCGCATCCAGTGCCAGCGCAGCCGCACTGCGGGGTTCGGCCAGCAGTTTTTTCTGCAGGCGGTTCCAGGCGGCGTCCAGCAAGATCTGCTCATTTTCAATGACCTCGAATCCGGGAGACACGCCAGTCTCCATCGGAAAGCGTGCCACCAGGTCCTGGCAGAACGCATGCAGCGTGGTCGCGCGCAGAGGCCAGGGGTGAAACAGCAGCTCTTCGTAGAGCGTTCGCGCGCGCAGTCTGAGCGCCGCATCGGGATGCAGACCCAGCTCCGCCAGCTGCTTTTCCAGCAGCGCGTCATCCGCGAGGGCCAGTTCGCGCAGGCGCGTCTCGACGCGTTCGCGCATCTCCGCCGCCGCCTTGCGCGTGAAGGTCAGTGCGACGATGCCATCCACGGCGTGGCCCTGAAGCAGCAGGCGCGTAATGCGTGCCGTCAGCAGCCAGGTTTTGCCGCTGCCGGCCGAAGCCGACACGCTGACATTGCATGCCGGGTCGAGTGCCTTACTCATGCCAGGCTCCGAGACGGCAGAGTCCTGCATAGTTGCAGTAACCACAGGTTTTCTCGTCGCCCTGCGCGGGCAGCGCCGCGCCTTCGCGCAGCGCGGAAAAAATATCCAGCAGGCGTTTGCGCACGCCCCTGCGTGCCTCGGCCAGTTCTTCGCCTTCGACGGGTTCCGATTGTTTGGCGTCGCGCTTGATTACGAGATATTCCACCCGCGTGCAGTTCTCCGCGATCAGCGCGTAATGCGTGGCCTGCACTGCTTCGCCGTTTTCCACATCTGCAGTTTTGGGCGCTTCGCCGCTCTTGTAATCCACCACGCACTGCTCGCTGTCGGCCGCGCGTTCCAGGCGGTCGATACGGCCATGCAGATGCAGACCGGGTGCGATTTCGTGCCCGAGTTTGAGTTCGGTGCTCACGTGCGGCCACGCAGTACCGCGCGAGGCCAGCCAGATGGCGAGTTCCGGAACCAGATCCAGGAATTCCGTCAGCCAGGTCTTGGCCAGCGCACGCTGGCGCAGGTCGGGCGCAAAAGCGGCGTGTGCGAGTTCCGACAGCTTTGCTTCCACGGCCAGCCGTTGCACGGGCGTCACCGGGCCGCTGAAGGGCGGCGGCAGCCCCGGCATCTGGTGGTGAAAGGCCTGCATGATCAGGTGGACGCGCTCGCCGAAGTCGCGCCGGCCAGCCGGTTCGTCCGGTTCATCTGGTGCGCGCAGGCCCAGGCCAGAGGCCGCAAAGAACTGGTAGGGACAGTCGATTAGCGACTGATGGCTGCCGGCGCTGAGGCTGTCCGGTTGCAGCGCTGCATCCAGTTGCGGACGCGGCGCGGTTTCAGGACGTGGCAAATCTGTCTCCCGCGCGGCAATCTCGGTCAGCGAACTCAATGCCAGGCTCGGCAGTTCGGTTTCCGCGCGGATCAGACCCAACGCCTGCAGGGCCTC
>JBOICL010000508.1:0-2731 GCA_050740055.1 Stenotrophobium sp. | reverse complement strand
TGAGCGCTCTCTGGCTCTGGTTCCTCGGCTGGTTTCCGGAAGTGGCGCGGCCCTATATCGCGACCGCGATCGTCACTTTCCTGATCCTGCTCTGCCTGATCCTCACGGCGGCGTGGATGATCTGGCTGGAGCGCCGCCTCCTCGGCCTGTGGCAGGACCGTTATGGCCCGAACCGCGTCGGTCCGCTTGGACTGGGCATCGTGATTGCGGACATGCTCAAGATCTTCTTCAAGGAAGACTGGATTCCACCGTTCGTGGACAAGGCGACTTTTCTCATTGCGCCGGTGCTGGCGATGAGCGTGATGCTGCTGGCCTTCGCCATCGTGCCGATCACGCCGACGCTGGGTGTGGCGAACCTCAATCTCGGCCTGCTGTTCTTCTTTGCAATCGCCGGACTTGCGGTCTATGCGGTGATGCTGGGGGGCTGGTCGTCCAACAGCAAGTACTCCCTGATTGGCGGCCTGCGTGCATCGGCACAGATGATCTGCTACGAAGTGTTCATGGGCATCTCGCTGATGGGCGTGGTGATGCTGGCCGGTTCCTTCGACCTGCGCGACATCGTGAATGCGCAGAAGGACTGCTGGTTCATCGTGCCGCAGTTTTTCGGTTTCTGCGTGTTCGCGCTGGCCGGCATCGCGGTGACGCACCGCACGCCGTTTGACCTGCCCGAGGCCGAGTCCGAACTCGCGGCCGGCTATCACACCGAATATTCCGGCATGAAGTTCGGCATGTTCTTCGTCGGAGAATATGTCGGTATCGTGCTGGTGTCGGCGCTGCTGGTGACTATATTTTTTGGCGGCTGGCTGGGACCGAGCTTCGGCTGGCTGCACTATGTGCCGCCGCTGGCTTGGTTTTGTATCAAGACTCTGTTCTTCATGTCCGGCTTCATCCTGCTGCGCGCCGCGCTGCCGCGTCCGCGCTATGACCAGATGATGGCCGCGGGCTGGAAGGTCTGCCTGCCGCTGGCGCTGGCCAATATGTTGATTACCGGCGCCATCGTGTTGTGGAAAGTGGGTCCGGGCGGAGGAGGCTGACATGGGCATTTTCAACAGCATTTACACCCAGTTGCGCAGTCTGGTCATGATTTTCATGCACAGCTTCCGCAAGCGCGACACCATCCTGTATCCGGAAGTGAAGCCCTATCTGCCGCCCCGTTATCGCGGCCGCATCGTGCTGACCCGCGATCCAGACGGCGAGGAGCGCTGCGTCGCCTGCAATCTCTGCGCGGTGGCCTGTCCGGTGGCCTGCATCTCGCTGCAAAAAGCGGAACAGGATGATGGCCGCTGGTACCCGGAATTCTTCCGTATCAACTTCTCACGCTGCATTTTCTGCGGCCTCTGCGAGGAAGCCTGCCCGACCAACGCGATCCAGCTGACGCCGGATTTCGAAATGTGCGAGTACAACCGACAGAACCTGGTTTACGAAAAAGAAGACCTCCTGATCAGCGGCACCGGCAAATATCACGACTACAACTTCTATCGCGTTGCCGGCCTGGCCATTGCCGGCAAGCCCAAGGGTGCTGCCCAGCTTGAGGCGCAGCCGGTGGATGTCAAGGGCTTGTTGCCCTAGGAGGCTGAGAACCGACATGGAAATCTGCTTTTACGTCGCTGCCTTTGTCGCCTTCTGCTCGACTTTCTGGGTGGTCACCGGCACGAACCCGGTACATGCCCTGCTGAATCTGGTGGTATCGCTGCTGGCGGTCGCGATGATTTTCTTCACGCTCGGCGCCCCGTTCGCGGGCATGCTCGAAGTGATCGTGTATGTGGGCGCCATCATGGTGCTGTTCGTATTCGTGGTGATGATGCTGAATCTGGGCGAGGCGACCGTGCAGCAGGAAAAACGCTGGCTGGCGCCGAAGATCTGGACGGGTCCGGCGGTGCTGTCGCTGGTGCTGCTGACGGAATTGATGCACGTGCTGGCGCCATGGAGTTCCACCGGTACCGGGCTGCGCGTGGTTGGTGCAAGGGAGGTGGGCGCGGCGCTGTATGGCCCCTACCTGCTGGCGGTGGAACTGGCTTCGATGCTGCTGCTGGCCGCGCTGGTCGCGGCCTACCATCTCGGCAAACATGAATAACGGGGAATGACCGCGACATGACGGGAGTTGCCGCAATACCGATGGAGTACGGGCTGCTGCTCGCCGCCGCGCTGTTCGCTCTGGGGCTGGTGGGTGTGCTGGTGCGCCGCAATATCATCTTCGTGCTCATGTGCATCGAGATCATGATGAACAGCGCGGGACTGGCCTTCATCGTTGCCGGCAGCCGCTGGCAGCAGGCAGACGGCCAGATCATGTTCATCCTCATCCTCACGCTGGCGGCGTCGGAGGCCAGCATCGGCCTGGCGCTGGTGCTGCAACTCTACCGCCGCTTCCAGACACTCGACCTGGATGCCGCATCGGAGCTGAAGGGATGATCAGCCTGGATATTCTGCCGCTGACCTTTATTTTCCCGCTGCTGGGTTTCGTCCTGCTGGCCTTCACGCGCGGGCGCATGACGGAAAATGCCGCGGCGGTGATTGGTGTGGGCACGGTCGGCTTGTCTGCGCTGGTCACACTGGCATTGGCCGTGCAATTCCTGGGGCATCCGCCGGCCGGTGGCGCGTACACGCTGGTGCTGTGGACCTGGATGAATGTTGCGGGCTTCACGCCGCAGTTCGCGTTGCGGCTGGATCAACTATCGCTGGTGATGATGTCGGTGATCACCGGCGTCGGATTTTTCATACACCTGTTCGCGTC
>JBOICL010000507.1:0-3341 GCA_050740055.1 Stenotrophobium sp. | reverse complement strand
CCTTTGCGGCGTCTGCGCCGGGCAGCAGCACGGCGAACTGGTCGCCGGAGAGCCGGTAGAGTTCTCCGCGGCCCGCGCTGCGCGCGGCGAGCAGTTCGCCGGTCTTGACGATGGCCTTGTCGCCGGCCTTATTGCCCGCGGTTTCGTTGACGTGGCGCAGGCCGTCGATATCGATGAACAGCACGGTATGCTTCGCAGGTTTCAGGCGCGCGGCGTCGATCAGTTCGCGGATGCGGCGGTCGCAGGCGGCTCGCATCGGCAGGCCGGTCGCACGATCGGCTGCCAGCGGCGCTTCGGCCCGTGGTGCCGCCGCTTCCTGAGCGCTGGCTTTTTCATGGAAGGCCACGATCGCGCCGATGACGCGGTTGTTGCGCGAACGGATCGGCGCGGCGCTGACATGCACCGCGTGTGTGGCGCCGGACATGCTAATCAGGCGGATGCCTTCTGTGTATTCCACCCGCGTGCCGCGCTGGATCGCGAGTTCCGCCAGGTTGGCCATCGGGCTGGACGGATCGCTGTCCATGCGCGAGGTGAAGACATCGCTGAAGCTGCGGCCGCGGCCGCCACGCAGGCTGACGCCGGTGAGGCGTTCCGCGGCGGCATTCATCTCCTCGATGCGGCCCTGCTCGTCGGTGGTGATGACGCCATCGCTGACCGACTGCATCGCCAGCGCGGCGCGCTCCTGCATGCGCGACAGCGTTTCCTGCGCCTGGCGGCGGCCATCGGACTCGGTCAGCAGCTGCGATTGCGTATTGGCCATGCGTTCCGTCAACTCGCGCATCTGCCGCAGGCGTTCGTTGAACCAGTAGGCGAGGCGGCCGATCTCGTTGCGCGAACGCTCGTCGAGGTTCACCTGCAGCGGATCTTCCGCGCTGCTCGCCGTCGCAAGCTGCGCATTCATGTGCCGCAGCGGCCGGATGACGATGTAGCGCAGACCGCTGAAAACCAGGATCAGGATGATTGCGGTCGCGCCGATGTTGAGCAGCAGCGATTGCGTGTACAGGTAACTGACGCCGGAGAATCCGCTCTTGCTCGGTGTGATACGCACGATGCGCCAATGGCTGTTGGACAGGGAGAATGCGGTGGCGTAACCGTCCTCGCCGAGCACCGGATCGTCGCTGATCAGCAGGCGCTGCGGTTCGCTGATCTGGCCCGTGGCATCGGCCAGTTTTCCCCAGATCTGCGACAGCGCGGCTTCGGCTTCCGGCCGCGACATGTCGCGCGTGTTCTGTTGCAGCGTGGAAATCTGGGTGGAGTCGTAAAGCGAGGAGCGCGCGATTCCGGAGAGCGTGTCCTGATCCTGCTTGTGCACGATCAGCGCCAGCGGGTTGTAGGCGGACTGTTTCTGACCGAGTTCAGCGAGATTTCGCGGATGCTCGCTGCCGATGATCTTTTCGGCGGCGGCGGATACCGAGAGCAGGTGATCGTTCTGGTCGAGCAGCAGGCTATAGCCCTGATCGTTCTCGGTGGCGTGGGCGAAGTCAGCGGCCAGATTGGCGATGTTGATGCTCAGCGTGACAACGCCGACGAAGGTCTGCCCGTTGCGGATCGGCATGGTGCAGGTGATGACTTCCTGCCGGGACAGTGTCGCCTGGTATGCGGGCGTCCAGTAGCAGCGGTCGATCTGGCCGTAACGCGCCGGCGTGTACCACTTCTCGTGGTAGTAGGCCACGGTGCGCGGATCGTTGTAATCGTCGCGCAGTTGCAGGATGCCGGCGGCATCGCGCACCCACAGCAGGCTGGCGCGCTGGCGCGAAGGGTCTAGCGAATTGGGTTCCGGCCAGATGCCGACATTGGCGATCAGCCGTGAGTTGGCGAGATGCTCGATGATTTGCGGCGTGAGCGTGCGCAGACTGCTGAGGCTGTTGGGCAGTCCGCCGGCAAGACGCGACAGGATGCCTGCGGTCATTTCGGTGCGGTGCGCGACGTCGTCGAACTGCACGGCGAGACGGCGGCCGCTTTCGAGCTGATAGCGGAAGGTTTCTTCAACCAGGCCATCGCGCACCAGCACGCGGCTGGCGCTGTAGGCGGCGATCAGGCCGAGCAGGATCAGGAGAGCGAACAGCAGGCCGAGCTTGAACTGCAAGCTGTCACGCCAGTGCAGCGGCAAAGCGCCTACATGGGTGTTGCCGGTGTTGTGCATTCCGCCTTCGGGCATTTTTATTGTGGACGTGCGTGGCCTGAAACCTGGGCCAATCATTGCACACTACGCAGACGCATCGGAACCCGATGTTGTAGCTTGCAGCAGCGATGTTGCAGGTTTGATCGCGACCCGCTCTCTGCGGTTTGAGGTGGGTAATTGTTTTAATATACTTATAATAAATTATTTAAGCATGTATATTTAAACAAATGTTGTGACCGTTTAGCTATGAGCGGGTGATGTCCGAAAACAAAGGACTTCAGGCAAAAATCCGATTGACCTTGTGCAGCGCCGCGACCAGCTGGTCGATGTCGTCGTAGCCGTTGTACAGCGCCAGCGAGGCGCGTGCGGTGGCGGGAATATCGAAGCGCGCCATCAGCGGCATGGTGCAGTGATGGCCGGTGCGGATGGCGACGCCTTCTTGGTCGAGGATCGCGCCGATGTCGTGCGGGTGGGCGCAGTCCATGACGAAGGACAGGATGCCGCCCTTGTTCTTTGCCGTGCCGATCAGGCGCAGACCGGGAATCTCCTGCAAGCGTGGTGTGGCGTAATCCAGCGCGGCCTGTTCATGTGCGTGGATCGCGGACAGGCCGATACCGGCGATGTAGTCCAGCGCGGCGGCAAAACCAATCGCACCGGATATATCGGGCGTGCCGGCCTCGAACTTGTAGGGCACATCGTTCCAGGTGCTGCCCGCGAAAGCGACGGTGCGGATCATGTCGCCGCCGCCCTGCCAAGGCTGCATCGCTTCAAGATGTTCGCGCTTGGCATAGAGCGCGCCGAAGCCAGTCGGGCCGTAAGACTTGTGCGCGGAGCAGACATAAAAGTCCACGTCGAGCGCTTTCACGTCCACCGCCATGTGCGCGATGGCCTGCGCGCCGTCCACCAGCACCGGGATGCCGCGGGCGTGGGCCTCGCGGATGATGTCGGCGATGGGGTTGATCGTGCCCAGCGAGTTGGAGCAGTGGACTACCGACACGAGCTTGGTGCGCGGCGTGAGCAGCTTCAGCCATTCCTCGAAAATCAGCTCGCCAGCATCGTTGACGGGCGCGGCCACGGTCTTCGCGCCAGCGAGTTGCCAGGGCACGATATTGGAGTGGTGCTCCATACCCGTGAGCAGTACCTCGTCGCTGGGGCGCAACCGCGGCTGTAGAAAGCTGCGCGCGACCAGGTTCACGCCCTCGGTGGTGCCGCGCGTGAA
>JBOICL010000506.1:0-1624 GCA_050740055.1 Stenotrophobium sp. | reverse complement strand
CTGTGAAATGGCGAAAAGTGTAGGACGGCCTACTGCCGATACTGCCGAAAGAAAGCTAACAACAGCAACGGCAGTGCCCCCTCCCGCCGCTTGCGGCAAATCAAGCGCGGCATCGGATGCGGGCAGCGTCAAAGACCCCCGCGACGCCTGGACCTTGCCCGAGCTGCTGGAGGATTGGCAGGAGCGCGCCGGAATCATGATGGACAGCGGCATGAGCCAAGCCGATGCGGAGCGGGATGCCTGGAATCTGGTGATCTACAAACCTGAACGATTGCACTGAAGGAACACACATGGCGCGCAGGAAACGACAGAGCTACATCAAGGGCGCATTCACCCACCGGCGCACCGAGTCCGATTACATGGGCGCGCTGCTGGACGTGGTGACGCTGGAAGACTGGCGCGAGATCGTGGCGTCCACAGTAGCGGCGGCGAAATCGGGTGATACATCCGCGCGCACGTTCCTGGCGCAATACCTGGTGGGCCGCCCCGAACTGAAAGCGCCCGCGCCGGTGACGGTCGTGGTGCAGCAGCTTTCGGGGCGTGATCCGGTGGTGGAAAAGCTCGCGCATCCGCACATTGAACGCCTCAGATACCCGGCTATGCACTCAGACGACGACATGAAGGACGCGGTAAAGGGCATCGTGGCGGAGGAATTGCTGGCGCTGGAGGCGGAGAAATCAAACACGCTGGAAACCGGCGCAAACGCAGACAGCACAAGGGCTTCGGCGGAAATGCCGGACTCCTGAGCGTGCAGGTTCACCAAATGATTACGGGAAAATAGGATGGGCGGGCCGGGTAGCGGCAACCGCTGGCGCTCGGGCGGTAAGTCCACAACAGATGATTACCGCACGCTGGACGTGCGCCGCTGGGCGCAGGCTGGCGTGCTCAGGCATGGATATTGGGGCGGATGGCAATGGACGCGCGACGGCGAAACCGTGGCCTCCATTCAGATGCGCACCGAGTATGACTGCGTAACCCTGATCTACCGGCACCGCGGTGGCGGAGATGAATGGAAGGACGAGCAATATCCCGTGCGCATCGTGCGCACGTCCTGCCATCTCGGAGGCTCGCGCCCGTGGTTCATCTGCCCTGCGCTCGGCTGCGGGCGACGCGTGGCGATTCTCTACGGCGGTGGCATCTTCGCTTGCCGTCACTGCTATCAACTCGCCTATTCCAGTGCGCGGGAAGATTCAGGCGACCGCGCGACGCGGCGCGCTGACAGGCTCCGCACACGCCTGGGCTGGGAGCCGGGCATTCTCAACGGCGAAGGCGGCAAACCCAAGTGGATGCGCTGGCGCACGTTCGAGCGTCTGGCGGCGAGGCATGACGCGCTGGTGGGACGATCCATGCAGGCGATGATGGTCAAGTTCAAGCTGCTGGAGCCTTGCCGATAAAAGTTCATAGATGGCGCGTTATGGGTGAAAATACCCGCCGTAGTGCTTTGGGTTCCTTCTCTTCGGGCTGTTGGGGTCTGCGGGGGTATCAGAAGAAATAGCGGGTATCCAGGCGGGTATCGCAAAGCATTCGCTGGAACACAATCCAGCATAAACAATAGGATGCGAGCGATATGATTCTGATGATCGACAACTACGACTCCTTCACCTACAACCTCGTGCAGTATCTC
>JBOICL010000505.1:0-5482 GCA_050740055.1 Stenotrophobium sp. | reverse complement strand
TGGGCAGCCTGGCGGCCGAAGGCCGGCATTCCGTGCCTGCGGTGCTGCATCACCTGCGCTCTCGCTATCACGACTACCGCGCGAAGCATCCCGACCTCGTCACCAGCTTTCAGGCGCCGCGCTGCATCCTGAACCAGCCTATTTCCGGTTCGCGCACTTTCGCGGCGCAGTCGTATTCAACGGCGCGGATCAAGGCCGTGGGCCAGGCCTTGGACGCGACCACCAACGACGTGGTGCTGGCGATGTGCGCCACCGCGCTGCGCCGTTACTTGATCGATCTCGGTGCGCTACCCGACAAGCCCCTGGTCGCGGTGGTGCCGGTCTCGATCCGGCGCGACGACGGCGTCGAGGGCAACGAAGTCACGTTCGCACTGGTCAACCTCGGCACCCATCTGGCCGATCCGCTGGAGCGCTTCAAGCTAATCAAGAAATCGATGGACTACAACAAGGATCGCTTCCGCCAGATGACGCCGACCCAGTTGCTGGCGTACAGCGTGGCGATGCTGGCGCCGGGCGCGATGAAAACCCTGGCCGGGCTGGACCGCAAAACCGTCATTGCCAACGTGGTGATCTCGCACGTGCCGGGGCCGCGTCAGCCGATGTACTGGCAGGGCTGCCTGCTCGAAGGCGTCTATCCCGCGTCGCTGCTGCTTGACGGCTTCGCCCTGAACATCACTCTGGTCAGCCGCCACGACGCAGTCGATTTCGGGCTCATCGCCTGCCGCCGCACCCTGCCCGGCGTGCAACGCTTGATGGATGACCTCGAAGATGCCTTGATCGAACTGGAAGCGGCTGCAGGACAGCGCTTCGCAGCGGCGGAACGTCACCCGCTCCGGCTTTCTGTGTCGCGATGATGGTTATATTTTATTGATTTAATATAATTTAAGTAAATATTATATAACAGTCTGCATAGAGCAATCGGTAAGAGCGGGTGGGCGGGTGCGGTTCCGAATCTCAGTTCGCGGCTTTGGCAGGCGGGATAAAGCTCATCGCCCGTTCGGCCAGTGCGGTGATAGTGAGGCTGGGATTCACGCCCAGGTTCGAGCCGAGCATCGAGCCGTCGCAGACGTACATGTTGCGGTAGCCGAACACGCGGTTCTGGCGGTCGATGACGCCGCGCTCCGGCGTGTCCGCCATGGCGCAGCCGCCCATACAGTGGGCCGTCATCGGGATGTTGAACAGGATTTCGGTGACTCCGCTGCAGGCAATGCCGTCCACCAGCGCCGCGCTTTTCCGGGCGAACTCGTTGGCCGCCGGGATATAGGTCGGGATCGGGTCGCCCTCGGTCACCAGTACCTTGGTGAACGGGTTGTACCAGGGCCGCCGGAAACGCATGTTGAGAAAGCCGTCGAGGGTCTGCATGCACAGCAGGATCATGGTCTGTTTGGCGAAGCCGACCGGGTTGATCGCGCGCAGCGTCAGCAGCGGGCGCGTCAGGAGCAGCAGCAGGAAAGTCCACAGCCACAGCAGGATGCGCGTCCAGTTGGGCTTGCCATCTGTGAGCGGCGTGAAGGTGAAGCTGAGCAGGTCGGAGTTGGCGGGATAGCGCGTGGCCTCGACATGCGTGTGCTCGTCGATGTAGATGCCGGAACCGATGGCCACGCCCTTGGACATGTCCTCTTTCGCCTTGGGCATGCGAATGCCGATCAGCGATTCGGCGTTGGTGCGCACGCGGTTGCCGAGTTGATCGGAGATGTTCGGCAGGGAGCCGGATTGCTTGAGCTTGAACAGCAACTGCTGGGTGCCCAGCGAGCCGGCGGCGAAGACGA
Organism: Stenotrophobium sp.; assembly: GCA_050740055.1. GTDB lineage: Bacteria > Pseudomonadota > Gammaproteobacteria > Nevskiales > Nevskiaceae > Stenotrophobium. Next base: position 3,713 of record JBOICL010000505.1, on the reverse strand, counting down.
CGCTGCGCGCGGTGTAGCGGCGCGGCTGCCGGTTGAACCACGCGGTGGATTTCACCGTGTGGACCTCATAGCCCCCGGCGCCGTCCTCGCGGCCGTCGAGCGGACGCAGGTCCACCACCTCGGTTTCCGCGTAGACCCGCGCACCGCGCTTTTCCGCCAGGTAGAGATAGTTCTTGTCCAGCGTATTCTTGGCATTATGGCGGCAGCCCACCATGCAGCCGCCGCAACCGATGCAGCTATTGCGCTCCGGCCCCTCGCCGCCGAAGTAGGGATCGGGATAGGCCTTGCCTTCGGGCTCGCCGTCCTTGCCGAAGAACACGCCGACATCAGTGGGATAAAAGCTGTCGCCGACGCCGTGGTTGTCGGCCATTTTCCTGAGCGTGTAGTCCGCCGCGGCGAGGCGCTTGTTCGGGGTCACGCCAAGCATGCGCCGGGCGGTGGCGTAGTGGCCGGGCATCACCCGGTGCCAGTCGTCGAGACCGGCCCAGGAACCCTCGTCCCAGACTTTCTCCGGCGGCACCAGCAGGGTGTTGGCGTAGGTGATGGAGCCGCCGCCCACCGCGTTGCCGTGCAGGATCATCACGTGCCTGAACGGCCGCACGTTGAAGAAGCCGCGCAGCCCGATCATGGGCCGCCAGAGGAAGCGCCAGAAGATCCAGTTGGTGCTGGGTAGATTGTCCGGCGACCAGCGCCGGCCCATTTCCACCACGCCGACCCTGTTGCCCCTCTCAGTCAGCCGCAGCGCGGACACGCTGCCGCCAAAGCCGGAGCCGATGATGAGGTAGTCGAAATCAAAATCCGGACCGGCGGGTCCGGGTGGTGTTGCATCTGCCATGTCTTTCACTTTGGGCCGGCGGAGCCCGGCCTCATCAGCGGGTGGAATATTAAACGGCGGAGCCGCAGCGGGTTCGCGCAGCCGCCCGCGAACCCGCATGTGTCGCGGGCAAAGCCGGCAAGTCCTGCGCCGTCTTTACCGCAGCGCTCAGCCCTTGCCGATCACCGTGTTGAGCAGTTCCTTGGGAATGGCGGCGGCACCCTTGAGCGCGGTCGTGATGGCGCCGCGCGCCTGTCCGCCGAGTTCGTCGGCAGCCTGGATCGCGCCGCTCAGGGCCATCTTGGTGGTGCGGGTGGCGTCTGCGCCCAGCTTCCCAGCCGCCTCAACGGCGCTGGTCACGGCGGTCACGGCGGTCTTGCCGACATCGCCGCCGACTTCGGCGGCGCCGAGGATCGCGCCGCGCACCACCGAGCGGCTGGCCGCGATCGCGCCGTCGCCGGTCTGCGAGAGCGCGGCTATGGCGCTCTTCACCACCGTCGCGGTCGCGTCGATGGCGGACGCGCCGGTGCTGCTGGCCGCCATGATCGCGCCCTTGACCACTTCGGATGCCGACTTGACCACTTCCGACGCCGCATCCAGCGGCGCCAGCGACATCGATTTGACATCGTCAACCGCGCCTTTCACGTTGCTGGTCACCGCACCGCGCAGCGCGGCGACCACGTCGCCCGCTCCGCTGATCGCCGTAGTCACGGCGTTCTTTGTTTCCGTTGCAATATTGCTAAGCATGTTGGTGTTCCTCCTGAGTGTGTGAACCATCGTGCCGCTGACTGCTCCAGCTTTGAAACCCGGCGTATCCTGCTGCCCGATTCATCTCCGGCAGCAAGCCGCCCACTACTTCCTGCGATAAAACTCATCCGGCGAGAACCGCCACACCGGAATCTCCACATCGGTTCTTTCCGCGCTCATCTGGATCTGCGTGGTCGTGCCTTGGCGCAGGTCGGTGAGCGTTGCCCTGCTGGCGGTCCAGCGGCCATTGACCTGCCTGACGGAGGCGGGGTCGAGCACCAGGGTTTTCCACGGCACACCGCCGAACAGGTCCACCTTCAGCGGCAGGCACCAAGCTTTGTCCACGGTCAGGATGAGCTTGTCGTAGAGGATGTTCGGGTCGGTGGGCGGCACATAGCGCCAATGCTCGGCGGGGCGGCCATCGACGAGCGCGGAATCGATCCTGGTCAACTGCCCGCCCTGCAGGCCGGTGAACAGGAAGTTCAGGTCGAAGGCAGACAGCCCGCTGCCGAACAGCGACTGCGCCACGGTCGCACCCACCACCTTGCGGACTTTCCGCGTGGCCGGCAGGTACATGTAGATATTCTGCTGGCCATCGTCATGCAGGAACAGGTAGGAAGTCCCCGCAAGATCGGCCGGCGCCGTCAGCCGCAACGAACCCTTCTGATCGCCGTCGCTACGCTGCCAGTACCAGGTTCCGGCCATGTGGCGCTGGCCGCCGGCAGCGTCAGTCTGGGTCAGCGAAAAATCCTGGGAGAACGACTTCTGCGGTATGCGCGCGTCGAGGCAGGAACGCAGGTTTGCCGCATCCTGCTCAGCTGAGGCCGTCGTGGAAACGGCGGTGGCCAGTATCGAGCCCAGCATCCACGCGGCGCGAAACACCCGGCTCATGCACAGGTCTCCGATGCCGCAAGGCAAAAATATCCGGCGCCGGGGGGCGCCGGACAGTGACCGAGAGCTCCAACCCCATGGACCAGGGTGTTGTTGCCTCGACCGAGGGCTCTTGCCTTACGCACCGGGGTTCCGCTTGTTCATGGCGCGTCAGCCGACGGCATGCTTGGCTAAATGCTCCATGATGATCACCTGCATTTCACCGACGATGAAGCCGAGGCAGGCACCGACCGCGATCAAAATCCACTCGTCCTGCTCGAAGGCCTGATGCAGCAGCGCCTCGAATTCCTCGATGGTCAGTTCGGTCATTTTAGTGGCGAGCGTGTTCTCCAGGTCCATCGCCTCGCCGGCGTACTTCTCGACATGCTTCATCGTGTCGGGAAGGCGCTTCATGATTTCCACCGACACCAGCTTCTTCATTTCCTGGTACTTGCTGCTGCCAACGGCAAACACGACCAGGGGCTTGGCGACGCCCGCCTGTTCGTCGATCACGCGCTGCACCTGTTTCTGCACCACGCTGAACAGGCGGTCCGACAGCGGGCCGCGCAGCACGGCGTCGAGAATGTTTTTCGGCGTCACGATTTCCGTGGCGATCAGGCGGCCGTATTCCTTCGATACTTCCATGCGGCGCTTGAGGAACAGGCCGTGCCATTGAAACAGGCCCAGGTATTTGGTCGGATGCTTGGGATTGAAAATCATCTTCAGCGCGAGCCAGTCGGTGAACCAGCCGGTGAAGCCACCAAACAGCGGCATGACCCAGGCGTTATGCGTGAGCGCCCAGGTCACCGCCTGCACGCAGCCGATGGCGAAACCGAAGAACAGGCCGGAATTGCGTATGAAGCGAAACTCGCCGGAACCGGCTTCGAGAAAGATGCGGTTCAGCAGCTTCTTGTCACGCAACAGGTTACTGACCACCATGTCCTTCAGGTCGAACACCGAATCGATGTTGGCCTTGATGTCGTTCATGATTTCCTTGACGATTTCCGGCGCTTCTTTCTGGATGCGATGGATGATCATCTGCTTGACGCTTTCGGGCGCAGACTCCCACAGGCCTGGCGCGAAATGCGAGGCCACTTCACGAGTGATGTCTTCCACCGCCGCCAACAGTGGCCCTTCAATTTCCTGCGCTATGCGGTCTGGGTCAAGCTTGTCGAAGATATCCTTGGGCTTGATCAGCCGGGTGGTCATGGTGTCGCAGGCGATGCTGGCCATGATTGCGGCCTTTCGCGGCACGATGCCCTGCCAGCCCAGAAAAGGTGGC
>JBOICL010000504.1:0-12537 GCA_050740055.1 Stenotrophobium sp. | reverse complement strand
TCCGGCTACGACACCGTCATGCCGCTGGCGAAACAGGAGTTGAACTACATCCCTGATGTGAGCCGCATTCTCAAAGAGGTCGGCAAGGTTTTTGAGATCGCACCGAAATGAACGGGAGACGTGAGATGGGAGACGAAACGGAAAAGCAATCGCGCTTGCGTCTCCCGTCTCTCGTTTCCCGTTTCCCGTGTTGACTGAAAGGAAACACCCATGAGCATCTTCAAACTACCCGACCTCGGCGAAGGCTTGCAGGAAGCCGACATCCGCGAGTGGCACGTCAAGGAAGGCGACACGGTCAAGATCGACCAGCCGCTGGTGTCGGTGGAAACCGCCAAGGCGGTGGTCGAGGTGCCGAGCCCGCAGGCTGGCAAGATCGTCAAGTTGCACGGCAAGCCCGGGGATACGGTGGAAGTCGGCAAACCGCTGGTAAGTTTCGATGGCGGAGAAGAGGCTCCGTCCGCGCCGGCATCGAAAACCGCGCCCGCCGCCGGCGCTGCCGAAGCGATCCGCGACACCGGCGTCGTGGTCGGCGCGATGAAACAGGGCAACGAGGTCGTGGCCGAGAAAGCCACCACAGTCGGCACCGCCGCCGGCCTTAAGGTCACGCCCGCCGTGCGCGCGCTCGCGCACCGGCTCAACGTCGATCTCACCATCATCACGCCGAGCGGGCCGGACGGCATGGTCACCGCCAACGATGTGCAGCGCGTGCACAAGATCCTCACCGAGGTCGGCCCGCTGGAAAAACTGCGCGGCGCACGCAAGGCGATGGCGCAGACCATGTCGCAGTCGCGCGACGAGGTCATGCACACCACGGTTTGCGACGACGCCGTGCTGCACGCCTGGGGCGACGCCCGGCAGGACATGACCCTGCGCCTGATCCGCGCGATGGTCGCGGGCTGCAAGGCGGAGCCTGCGCTCAATGCCTGGTTCGATCACGTTGAAATCGGCCGCCGTCTGCTCGACAAGATTCACCTCGGCATGGCGGTGGATACGCCGGAGGGGCTGTTCGTGGTGGTCCTGCAGGATGTCGCCAGCCGCAGCGAGGATTCTCTGCGCAAGGGCCTTGAAAAAATGAAGGAGGCGACCAGAACCCGCACGGTGCCGCCGGAGGAATTGCGTGGCTACACCATCACCCTGTCCAACTTCGGCAAGTTCGGCGGCCGCTACGCGACGCCGGTGATCGTGCCGCCGACCGTCGCCATTGTTGCCGCCGGCGCCACCCGCGACGCGGTGGTGCCGGTGCAGGGACAGATCGTGATCCGCAAAGTCCTGCCGCTGTCCATCACCTTTGATCACCGCGCCGTCACCGGCGGCGAGGCCACGCGCTTCCTGAGCGCCATGATCAGGGACCTGGAAAAACCCAACTGACCTCATCCTTTTTGCGTGCCGGTTCCGATGCTATAGTCACCGCATGAATTCCGTGCCGGTGACAACGATGCGCAAGATTCTTTACTTGGCGGTACTGGGACTCTCCGCGACCGGTATCGCGCGCGCGGATGAGTTGAACATGCAGCCAGTGGCAGCGCAGCCGCCCGCCGAAACGGCCCCTGCCGCCGAGGCCCCGGCAACAACTGCCGCAACTGAAACAGCGCCGGCGCCAACGATGCTGCCCAAACGCGGCAGCCGCATGGCACAAGTGGCAAAGCAGTTCGGCGAACCCAAGGAGAAGCACGCTCCGGTCGGCGGCCACCAGCCCAAGCACCCGCCGATCACGCGCTGGGATTACGACGCGTTCTCGGTATTCTTCGAGCACGGCACGGTCATCGACACGGTGGTGCCGAGCCGCCTCACCCCGGTCAAGACCACCGAAGGCCTGCAGCACGCGAAATAGCGCAGCCACAGGCCACAGGAGTCCCCGGGGCGCGCAAGCGCCCCGTTTCATTTGAGGATAAAAATGTCCGTTGTGTTTCCCGCCGAATGGGCGCCGCAGTCCGCGATACAGCTCACCTGGCCGCGCGCCGATGGCGACTTCGTCCGGCACTTCGATGCGGTCGAATGCAACTTCATCGAGATCGCCACCGCCATCAGTTGTTTCGAGAACGTCATCATCGGCTATGGCGGGAACCCGGATGCGCTCAGGCAGCGTCTGGTCATCGCTGGCGCTCGCGGCGAGCGGCTGCACATTTACGCGGTGCAGAGCAACGACGTGTGGGCACGCGACCACGGCCCGATCACGGTTTTTCGCGGCGCCAAGCCGGTGCATCTGGATTTCATCTTCAACGGCTGGGGCGGCAAGTTCGATGCCAGCCTCGACAACCGCATCACGCGCAGCCTCGCCGCGCAGGGCGCGTGGCAGGCGCCGGTGGAATCGCTGGACTTCGTGCTCGAAGGCGGCGGTATCGAGTCTGACGGCGCTGGCACCCTGCTGACCACCGAACGCTGCCTGCTCGCGCTCACGCGCAACCCGCAGTTCAGCAAATCGCAGATCGAGCAGAAGCTGAAAGCCTGGTTTGGCGTCGCGCGCGTGTTATGGCTGACGCACGGCGATCTCATCGGCGACGACACCGACGGCCATATCGACACCATCTCCCGCTTCGCCGATGCGCAGACCATCATCTACCAGGCTTGCAACGACCCGGGCGACGCGCACTATGCAGACCTCAAGGCGATGGAGCGCGAATTGCAGGCGCTGCGCCAGGCCAACGGGCAGCCCTACAAGCTGGTGCCGCTGCCATTGCCACAACCGGTTTTCGACGAAGACGGCAAGCGCCTGCCCGCAGGCTACCCGAACTTCCTGATCCTCAACGGCGCGGTGCTGGCGCCAACCTACGGCGACGTCAGCGACGCAGTGGTGCTGGAAAGGCTGCGCGCCTGCTTCCCCGGCCGCGAAGTCATCGGCATTGATTGCCGCGCCCTCATCAACCAATATGGCAGCCTGCATTGCGTGACGATGCAGATACCGAAATTCTGAAATGACCCATAAAATCCTCCGCGCCGGTCTTGTGCAGCAGCCCTGCAGCGCCGACCGCAAGCACAACCAGAAGATGTCAGAAGACGGCATCCGTGCCGCGCACGCGGGCGGCGCGCAACTCGTGCTCCTGCAGGAACTGCACACGAGCCTGTATTTTTGCCAGCACGAGAGCACGGAACTATTCGATCTCGCTGAGACCATCCCTGGCCCGTCAACGAAATTCCTCGGCAAGCTGGCAAAGGAACTCGACATTGTCATCGTCGGCTCGCTGTTCGAGAAGCGCGCGCCCGGCCTCTACCACAACACTGCCGTGGTGCTGGAGCGCGACGGCTCGCTCGCCGGCAGCTATCGCAAGATGCACATCCCGGACGATCCAGGCTACTGCGAGAAATTCTATTTCACGCCCGGCGACGCCGCCCATCAGGCGGCGTCTGGCGAACAACGGGGCGGCTTCACGCCGATCCAGACCAGCGTCGGCAAGCTCGGCGTGCTGGTGTGCTGGGACCAGTGGTACCCGGAAGCCGCGCGCCTGATGGCGCTGGCCGGCGCGGAACTGCTGCTCTACCCCACCGCCATCGGCTGGAACCCGGCGGACAAGCCGGAAGAACAGCAACGTCAGCGCGACGCCTGGATCACTATCCAGCGCTCGCACGCCATCGCCAACGGCCTGCCTGTGCTGGTCGCCAACCGCGTCGGCTTCGAGGCAGACCCCAGCGAACAGACGCAGGGCGCGCAGTTCTGGGGAAACAGCTTCGCCGCCGGCCCGCAGGGCGAAGTCATCGCTCAGTCCGGCGAACAGGCTGACGTGCTGATGGTCGACGTGGACCTAGCACGCAGCGAAAACGTGCGCCGTTGGTGGCCCTTCCTTCGCGACCGCCGTATCGATGCCTACGGCGATCTGGTCAAGCGCTACCGCGACTCATAAAAAAAGCCCACATTGCTGTGGGCCTTTGATTTATTTGGCTCCGCGACCAGGACTCGAACCTGGGACCCAGTGATTAACAGTCACTTGCTCTACCGACTGAGCTATCGCGGAATAGTGGGGCCGCGAATTGTAGTGTCCCGTCAACGCCGGCGCAACGATTTTTGCCGAAGTTGACGGGCCTTCACATATTCCCGTGATCGGTTATCCCTGCACCAGCGCCTTGATGCGTTCGACGCTGCCCTTGAGCACCTTGTCGCTGGTGGCGAAGGACAGGCGCACATGGCCGGGCGCGCCGAAGGCGGAGCCGGGGACGAGCGCGACCAGCGCCTTCTGCAGCAGCAGGTCGGAGAGTTCGAGGTCGGTCCTGACGCCGAGCTTGTGCATCAGGCCCTCGACGTTGGGGAATGCGTAGAAGGTGCCGTCGCCGGGCAGGCAGTTCACGCCGGGCACAGTGTTGAGATCGGCCACCAGCGCGTCGTGGCGCGCCTTGAACGCCTTGACCATCTCCGTCACGCAGCCCTGATCGCCGTTGAGTGCCGCTTCCGCCGCCACCTGGGCGATGGAATTGGGGTTGGACGTGGACTGGCTCTGGATGTCCGCCATCGCGGTGATGATCCGCGCCGGGCCGCAGGCCCAGCCGAGACGCCAGCCGGTCATCGAATAAGTCTTCGAGACCGCGTGGATGATCACGGTGCGGTCGTAGAGGTCCGGGCAGGCGTTGATGATGTTGCTGAACGGTTCGGCGGTCCACAGGATCTTCTCGTACATGTCGTCCGAGGCGATCAGGATCTGCGGATGCTGGCGCAGCACTTCGCCCAGCGCGGTCAGCTCGGCCCTGGTATAGGCCATGCCGGAAGGGTTGGACGGGCTGTTGAGCCAGAGCATGCGCGTGCGCGGCGTGATCGCGGCTTCGAGCTGCGCGGGCGTGATCTTGAAGCGCGTCGCGGCGCTGGTGTAGAGGATCACCGGCGTGGCGTCGGCCAGCAGCGCCATGTCCGGGTAGCTGACCCAGTAGGGCGCGGGAATGATCACCTCGTCCGTCGCGTTCAGGAACGCCTGGCACAGGTTGTAGCAGGCCTGCTTGCCGCCGGTGGAGGCAACCACCTGGTTGGGCTTGTAGCCCAGCCCGTTGTCGCGCTGCATCTTGGCGATGATCGCCTTCTTCAGGCCCGGCGTGCCGCCGATCGCGGTGTACTTGGTGAAGCCCTTCTTGATGGCCTCGTGCGCGGCATCCTTGATGTGCTGCGGCGTATCGAAGTCTGGCTCGCCGGCGCCGAGCGAGAGCACGTCCTTGCCCTGGGCCTTGAGTTCGGCCGCCTTGGCGGTGACGACGAGAGTGGGAGAGGGCTTGATGCGGCCGACGCGTTGGGCGAGAGCGAGTTCCACGGGTTTCATCCTGCTGGGGAAAAAGCGCGGCGCATGATACTGGAAAGCGGCAGGAACAGCCTACCGCGGGCGGCCGCAACCCCCACCCGCTCCTGTCGATTCTCTCGCCAGAATGTTTATTTATATAGACTAATTATTTAAATATACAATATATAAAAACAATCTTCTTCTGGATTTCAAGAGAGCGGGTAACACATAAGGGCGTTACGCGCTGCTTCAGTTCCGCGCAAATCTCTTATGCTGTGCTCCGCTTTTGGAAACGCCGCCATGCAAGAAGCCACCCACGAATCCGCCAAGGCCATCCGCCTGCGCCAGCGCGCAAAGGATCTGCTGCAACTGAAGTCGGACTGGCCGCCGGCCGGCGATCAGCCCGCCGCGATTGCGCAACTGACACGGGGCCTGAAAGACGGCCTGCTGCACCAGACCCTGCTGGGCGTCACCGGTTCCGGCAAGACCTACACCATCGCCAACGTCATCAACAATCTCCAGCGGCCGGCGCTGATCCTCGCGCCGAACAAGACCCTGGCCGGGCAGCTTTACGGCGAGTTCCGCGACTTCTTCCCGCACAACGCGGTGGAATATTTCGTCTCGTATTACGACTACTACCAGCCCGAGGCGTATATCCCCTCGACCGACACCTTCATCGACAAGGACAGCGCGATCAACGAGCACATCGAGCAGATGCGCCTGTCCGCGACCAAGGCGCTGCTGGAGCGGCGCGACGCCATCATCGTCGCCTCGGTGTCGGCGATCTACGGTCTCGGTGATCCTGAGAGCTATTTCAAGATGGTGCTGCACCTGGTGAAAGGCGCGCATGTCACGCAGCGCGACATCATCCACCAGCTCACCGCGATGCAGTACACGCGCAACGACATCGTGCTGGAGCGCGGCACCTACCGCGTGCGCGGCGAGGTCATCGACATCCACCCGGCGGAATCCGACGACGCGGCGGTGCGCGTGGAACTGTTCGACGACGAGGTGGAAGCGTTGAGCTTCTTCGACCCGCTGACCGGCGAAGTGCGGCAGAAAGTGCCGCGCCTCACGGTGTTCCCGAAGTCGCACTACGTCACGCCGCGCGAGCGCACGCTGTCTGTGCTCGGCCAGATCCGCCACGACCTGCAGGAGCGGCTGGGCTGGTTCAAGCAGAACGACAAGCTGCTGGAAATGCAGCGGCTCGACCAGCGCACCAACTTTGACCTGGAGATGATTCAGGAACTCGGCTACTGCTCTGGCATCGAAAACTACTCGCGCTATCTCTCCGGCCGCCCTCCCGGCGCGCCGCCGCCCTGCCTGCTCGACTATCTGCCGCCCGACGCGCTGATCGTGGTGGACGAGTCGCACGTCACCGTGCCGCAGCTCGGCGCCATGTACAAGGGCGATCGCTCGCGCAAGGAAACGCTGGTGCAATACGGCTTCCGCCTGCCCTCGGCGATGGACAACCGGCCGCTGCGCTTCGACGAGTTCGAGGCGATCTGTCCGCAGACCATCTTCGTCTCCGCCACCCCCGGCCCCTACGAGGCGCAGAAATCCGCGCAGGTGGTGGAGCAGGTGGTGCGCCCCACCGGACTGGTCGATCCGGAAATCGAAGTACGCCCCGCGACGACCCAGGTGGACGACCTGCTCGGCGAAGTGCGCATCCGCGCCGGACGGCAGGAGCGCGTGCTGGTCACCACGCTGACCAAGCGCATGGCCGAAGACCTGGCCGAATACTACGGCGAGGTGGGCGTCAAATGCCGCTATCTGCACAGCGAGGTGGAAACGCTCGAACGGGTCAAAATTCTGCGCGACCTGCGCCGCGGCGTCTTCGACGTGCTGATTGGCATTAACCTGCTGCGCGAAGGCCTCGATCTGCCCGAAGTTTCGCTGGTGGCGATTCTCGATGCCGACAAGGAAGGCTTTTTGCGCTCGACCGGCTCGCTGATTCAGACCATGGGCCGCGCCGCCCGCCATCTCAGCGGCCGGGCATTGCTCTACGCCGATACCATGACGGGTTCGATACAGCAGGCCATCGCCGAGACCAGCCGCCGCCGCCAGGCGCAGGAGCGCTATAACCAGGAAAACCACATCATTCCGCAAAGCGTGCTGCGCCCGCTCGATACCGGGCTGGTGGGGGTGGCCGAGGGCGACTACGCGCCGGTCGCGCTGGACGAATCCCTGGACGAATTCCCCAGCGAGGAAGCCCTGACCGCGTACCTGAAGCAACTGGAAGCGGAGATGCGTGCCGCCGCCAAGCTGTTCGAGTTTGAACGCGCCGCCAAGCTGCGCGACCGCCTGCGAGAGCTGCGTGGACGCCAAATCGCCGTGTAAGCTGAAAGCCTATGGCCGCGACCATGATGCCGTTCCCACTTACCGTGGCGGCGATGCTGCGGCGCGTCCGGGACTGGTTTGGCCGCACCGAAGTGGTCGCGCCCGGCTGCCGCGGCACCTACGCCGGGCTGGAGCGGCGGGCGCGGGCTTTAGCCGGCCATTTATTGGCGCTGGGGCTCAAGCCCGGCGAGCGCGTGGCCACGCTGTTGTGGAACGACATGCCGCATCTGGAGGCCTACTTCGGCGTGCCGCTGGCGGGCGGGGTGGTGCACGCGCTCAATCTGCGCCAGCACCCGGCGCAGTGGGAGCGGATTCTTCGGCAGGCGGGGGACCGTTTTGTGATCGTGGCCGGCGACCTGGTGGAGCGCTGGGAACAGGTGCCCGCCGCGGCGCGGCCGCAGCGCATTGAGGCTTGGCCCGGCAGCTACGACGGCCCGTTGCCGGAGCTGGCTGAAACCGACGGCGCCGCCATGGGCTATACCTCGGGGACGACGGGCGAGCCCAAGGGCGTGATCTATTCGCACCGTGCCCTGGCGCTGCACGCGCTCGCAACCGCGCTGCCCGACGCACTCGATTTGCACTACACCGACTGCGTGCTGCCGCTCGTGCCCATGTTTCACGCCAGCGCCTGGGGTCTGCCGTATACGGCGGCGTTGATCGGCTGCAAGCAGGTGTTGGCCGGGAATCGCTTTGACGCCGAAGGCGTGCTGGATTTGCTCGCGGCCGAAAACGTCACGCGCAGCGCCGGCGTCGGCGTCATTTGGCAATCCGTACTGGAGGCCATGGAGCGCGAGCCGGGACGCTGGAAGTTGCATCCCCGCCTGCGCGTCAACCTTGGAGGCGCGCCCGCGCCCGCCGCGCTGTTCGAGCGTTTCGACCGCCAGGGCATCGCGGTCAACATGGGTTGGGGCATGACCGAAATGACGCCGGTGGGCACGATGAACCCGCTGCTGGAACCGGATGGCAAGCCCGGATTCAGCGAGCGCCGTACCCGCCAGGGCCGTCCGCTGCCGTTCGTCGAGGCCCGGATAGCTGCCGATGGCGAGCTCGAAGTTCGTGGTCCCTGGGTGGCGGGCAGCTATTACGCCGGTGTTGCGCCGGAGTCGTGGACCGCCGATGGATGGCTGCGCACCGGCGATGTGGTCAACTGCAACGAGGAAGGCTTGATGGCGGTTGTGGATCGCGCCACGGACATGATCCGCAGCGGCGGCGAATGGATCAGCTCGGTCGCGCTCGAAAACGCGCTGGCTTGCTATCCCGATATTCGCGACGCCGCAGTCATTGCCGTGCCGCATCCCAAATGGCAAGAGCGGCCGCTGGCGCTGGTGGTTGTAAGGCCGGGCAGGGAGGCCGATCCCGCCGCGTGGCGGCGGCACTTGGAAACGAGCTTTCCGGCCTGGCAGTGCCCGGATGAGTTCCGCATCATCGCTGAGCTGCCGCGCACTGCGACCGGTAAAATTGACAAGCGCGCCCTGCGCGCGGAGTACGCCCATGCCGCAAGTCCAATCCACCCCTGATCTGAAACAACATGTGGCCGCGCTGCTGCGCGGCGGCTCCGCTCACGCCACGCTGGCGCAAGCGCTTGCAGGATTGACTCCCGCGCTGGCCCGTAAAAAGGTGCTGCATGCACCGTATACCTGTTGGCAGCTCGTGGAGCATATCCGCATCGCGCAGAACGATATTCTCGAGTTCACGCGCAACCCCGCCTACGCATCGCCGCCGTGGCCTGATGGCTATTGGCCGACCACGCCCGCGCCGCCCAGCGCCGCCGCCTTCGCGCGGTCGAAAAAGTCGTTGGCCATGGATCGGGATGCGATGATTGCGCTGGTGCTCGCTTCGGCCAGTGATCTGCTCGCTCCGCTCGCGCATGCGGCGGACAAAACCCTGCTGCGCGAGGCCCTGTTGCTGGCCGATCACAACGCCTACCACCTCGGCCAACTGGTGCTGGTGCGCAAACTGCTTGGGGCCTGGCCCCCCTAAACATTTGTGTTACAATGTTTATCATTATGGCGGCGGCCAGGATTGGAATGCGGGCGCTGCGTCTGGAATTGGCGCGTGTGCTGGCGCGGGTGAAAAAAGGCGAGCGGCTGGAGATCACCGAACACGGCCGGCCCGTTGCGCTGCTGGTCCCGCTGCCGCAGGATTCCGGCTTGGAGCGCCTGATCGCCGAAGGTCGCGCCACCCGTCCGACGGGGGATTTTCGCAAGCTCGGACCGCCTCTGCCCGCGCCACCCGGCTGGTCGAGTCAAAAAATACTGGATGATTTGCGCGAAGACAGGATTTGAACGCGCTTGGCGGCTCTTTATTTGGACACCTCGGCGCTGTTCAAGCTGGTCATCGCCGAGCAGGAGTCGGAATCGTTAGGCCGCTTTCTAGCCGGGTTCGAGCAGCGCACCAGCAGCGCGCTGGCGCACGTCGAATTGGCGCGGGGGCTGCTGCGGCTGTCCGCTGGCAGCAGTGAGGCGATGGCCCAGGCCGCCGTTCTACTGCGCTCGATGTTTCTCGTGTCACTGGACGCTGCCGTTTTGATGCGTGCCGCCAGTCTGCCGCCGCCGCAATTGCGTTCGCTCGATGCGCTGCATCTGGCCAGCGCCCTTTCGATCCCCTCCTGTGCCGGCATGGTAACGTACGGTCGCCGGCTGATCACGGCGGCCGCTTATCATGGTCTACAAGTCTGGTCGCCCGGAGCATGAAGGTGGACGAAATTAATTTTAGCGCCGTCGAGGCCGCGCAGCAGCGCATTGCCGGCCGCGTGCGGCGCACGCCGCTGGTGCCCAGCGCCACCCTCAGCCGCGAGCTGGGCTGCCACGTGTACCTCAAGCTGGAGCTATTCCAGAAAACCGGCTCGTTCAAGGTGCGCGGCGCCTTTCATAAAATGCTGCCGCTGCCGCGCGGCAGCCGCGTGGTTGCGGTCAGCGGCGGCAATCATGCCCAGGCGGTCGCCTACGCCGCCTCCGAGCTGGGCATGCGCGCGCGCATCTTGATGCCGCAAACGACCAGCGCCAACTACGTGGCCGCCACGCGCGGCTATGGCGCCGAGGTCGAGCTCACCGCCTCGATTGCCGATGCCTTTACGGGCGCGGAGGCGGCCGTGGCCGAAGGCTGGACCATGGTCCACCCCTTCGACGATGTGGACGTGATCGCGGGCCAGGGAACCGTCGGAGCCGAGATTCTGGAGGATTTGCCGGAGGTCACCGATGTGATGGTCAGCATCGGCGGTGGCGGGCTGGCCACGGGCGTGGCGGCGGCGATCAAGGCGCGGCGGCCGCAGGCGCGTATTTGGGGCGTCGAAACCGAAGGCGCCGATGCCATGGCACAAGCGCTGGCGGCGGGCCATATCGTGCAGCTGCCGGCCATTACCTCTATTGCGCGCACGCTGGGAGCGCCTGCTGTCTCCGAGCGGACGCTGGGCGCGGCGCAGCGCTGGCTGGAAAGTGTAACCGTGGTCCCGGACGCCGAAGCTATCGCCGCCCTGCAGTTCCTGCTGGAGCGCTGCAAAGTGCTCACCGAGCCGGCCGCCTCCTGCACGCTGGCGGCGGCGCGGCGGCTGGCGCCGCGGTTTTCCCCCGCGAGCCACATGGTGCTGATCCTGTGCGGCGGCAACCTGGCGCTCAGCGATCTGTGCGCCTGGACGCGCGATTCGCTAGTGTGGGCGCGGGCCCCAGAGCGGCCTCCGGCGAAGGGCATAATCGCCGCACAAAAAATAGCGCCGGGGCGGTAAAGCCCCGGCGCCATGCAACAGCGGGTTGAACACCGCTCAGGGTTTGGCGTGGTAGGTGTACGTGGGCCGCGCGGCGCTGTGTCCAATACCCATTGGGTATCGCGTGATACCTCGTGGGTATCACGGCGTGCCCTCCTCGCCGGGGTCAGCGAGCGAAGGCTTGGGCGGCACCACGAGCGCGAGGGGGCTGTCATAGAATGCGCTTGACCGCATAATGCGCTTCAGCGCATAATAGCTGAGTGCCGTGGGCAATCGATTTTCATCCCCCATGCAAAGCGGAATTCGATGATCTTTCACCGAAAATACGGACGCTATGCTTGCCATGCTTGTGGCGCTGCGGGAGCGGGGCCCGACGGTAGGGCGGCCCGACGTGGATACGCTGAAAGGTTCTGCCTTCGCCAACATGAAGGAACTTCGTTTCCGGGCGGATCGCGGCGCCTGGCGAGTGGCTTTTGCATTCGATCCACAGCGGCGCGGAATTCTTCTCGTCGCCGGCGACAAGGCGGGCCGCAGCGAACCCAAATTCTATAAGCGGCTCATCGCCAAAGCAGATTCTCGATTCGAGGAGCATCGCAAACATCTCAACCCCAAGGGGCGCCAAAGATGACGTACAAAACCATTCCGTTTGAAGAAGTGATGTCCGCCGTGCCTGCCAAGCGGCGCACGGTGATTGAAGCAAAAGGGCGGGCACTGTTGGAGAAGATTGACCGGCGCGCAACCCTCGCCGAAATGCGCAAGAGCCGCAGAATCAGTCAGGCGAGGCTGGCCGATGTTCTCGGAGTCAAGCAAATGCAGGTGTCACGCCTGGAGCGGCGGAAAGATCCCCGGCTATCCACTCTGCGGCGATCGGTAGAGGCGCTTGGCGGCCAATTGACCCTGATCGCTACATTCCCGGATCAGAAACCAATGGTACTGGTGGCCGGCAGTGTGGCCAAGAGGTGACGCTTCATGAACGGGAACCTCTACCGTATTGAGCGAAACCAGGATACGGGTTCGTACAAGGTCTTTCAGCCAGGTTTCGATCACGAGCCGGTGGACGAGCCAAACGAAGATCAGCTTTTTGGATGGCTACAAGCGCGTGGCTACTCCGGAGACGAGGCGGCCCAGATTATCGCGTCGGTGAATATCAACGGTCGCGCATCGGTTTCGATTCCGAAGGCTCTCCCTGGCGAAGGTACAGACGCCGAACGTCGCGTTGCTCTTGCCGAACTCGCCGACTATGACCAGGAGATCGGGATCTGATCTGACCGATTGCAGACTTCATCCTGCAGCGATGGACTATGCTCC
>JBOICL010000503.1:0-3396 GCA_050740055.1 Stenotrophobium sp. | reverse complement strand
GCACTCATCATCCGCGATAGTCTTTTAATGGCTGCGACGGCGGCGCTGTGGGCCTGCACTCTGCACCTCGGCGCGGCAGGTGGCGCATGGCCGAAGTTGCTCGGCGTCCTCACCGGACTGATGACCGTACTGATGGGCTACCTGCTGCACGAATGGGGCCATCTCATTGGCGCGTGGGCCAGTGGTAGCGTCGTGCATCTGCCGGACGGTGCGCTGTCCTCGGCCTTCCTGTTCCGCTTCGATACCGGCCGCAACAGCCGCGAGCAGTTCCTGGCGATGTCGGCGGGCGGCTTCATCGCAAGTTTCGTGGTGGTGGCCGCGCTGGTCCTGGCGCTGCCCAGGGGAATGCTGGCCAGTTACATCGCGCTGGGGCTGACCCTGTTGGGTGTGCTGGCGACCTTCATCCTCGAAATTCCGCCGGCGTGGAAAGTCTGGCGCGGCGGCGCGATGCCGCAGGGCGATGCCTTTGTCGCATCCCCGAAGGAATAAGCCCGTATACGCTCTGGCCCATGCCTCAATTCCGGCATAAATGCAAGACGCATCCAAAGGAAGAAACAGCGCCTGATTACGCCCATATTTGATACACCCTGCGATGCATACCGCACGAGCATGCGCGGCAGCAGATACAACGAACCCGCGAAATTTTACGGAGGCGATTCAAAATGTCGGCCAATCCCATCAACCTGAAAATGCTGCTCGAATCGCAGACGCTGAAACGCGCGCCGTTCCCTGTTCCGGTCGGCTGGTATTTCATCGACTATTCGGACAACCTCAAGCCGGGCGAGCTGCGCAACATCAATGTGTTCGGCCAGGAATGGGTGCTGTTCCGCAGCGAAAGCGGCGATAAGGTCGGCGTCACCGACCCTTACTGTCCGCATCTCGGCGCCCATATCGGCCACGGCGGCAAGGTGGTAGGCGAACTCTTGCAGTGCCCCTTCCACCACTGGCGCTACGACAGCGAAGGCTGGTGCAAGCAGATCGACTACTGCAAGGTGATGCCGCCGATCACCAAGAAGCAGGCCATCCTGCGTACCCTGCCGACGGTCGAAAAGTACGGCATGATCTGGTCCTGGTTTCACCCACAGTGCGAAGCGCCGGCCTGGGAACTGCCCTACATCCCGGAACTGGAAGACAAGACCGGTTATACCGGCACTCGCCGCGGTAGCTGGAGCGCCAATACCTGCATCCAGGAAATCGCCGAGAACGGCGTTGACGTTGCGCACCTCAAGTTCCTGCACAACGCTGCAGGCATCCCGCCGGTCGAAGCCACCTACGACGGCCACAAGATGCGCCTGGACATCGGCAAGGGCTACATCGTCGGCGACACCTACGCCGGCGGTCTCAACGTCATGCGCTTCACGCAGAAAGATCCCGTCACCGACAAAGCCATCACCGCGACGATGATCTCCTACTCCGTGCCGGTCACGCACGACACGACCCAGATGAACATGTCCTTCCGTCACGTCGACTTCCCGGCAGGCAGTCCAGAGTTGGCGTTTACCAAGAAGCAGATTGACCACATGATCGGTGCCGCCGAAGGCGAAGAGAGCGCCGGCTTCGAGAGCGTCGACTTCATCATCTGGAACAACAAGCGCTACCGCCCGAACCCGCTGCTCTGCGATGGCGACGGCCCGATCTTCCCGTTCCGCAAGTGGTTCTCGCAGTTCTACGTCAACTCCCCCGTGAACGCCTGAGGGTTCAGGTTCTGATATACCGGCAGCGTCCAGGCCCGATGGTTTGGACGCTGCCTTTTGTTTGGAGATGTCGTGATGGTTGAAGTGCGCCTGATTGACCGCAGCGGTGTCACGCACACGCTGGACGCGACCCACAGCCCCGTGCTGATGGAAGTGCTGCGCGACGCCAACACAGGCGTCCAGGGCACCTGCGGCGGCGCCTGCGCCTGCGGCACCTGCCATGTTTACGTCAAGCAAGCCTGGGCGGACAAGCTGCCGCCCAAAACCGAAGACGAGCAGTTGATGCTCGACGCCATCGGTGAACTGATCGAGGTGCGGCCTAGTTCGCGTCTCTCCTGCCAGATTCCGATGGACGAGAAACTCTCCGGCATCGAGGTCGAGATCGGGCCGGAAGTGCCCTGACAGCGGCTTAATTCCTGTACCCGCCCGCGACACGGCGTTTTTGCGAAGCAAAACGGGTGCGGGAGCGGGCGGTGGGGTGCCGACCTTCGTTACGTCGCGGGCAATCGGATGCCTCCCGCGCCCATTGCCCTTCGGGCAAGCACCGTGTCGGCACCCGCTCCGGCGATTTGGCATCCAATGACTGTTATATATTGTTGATTATATTAATATATAGACGGCATATTTAAACAACAACGTCTTCGATTTCAAGCCGAGCGGGTGACTATTTTCATGGTTCCCGGTGCAGTGCCAGACCGCAAACCAATCCCGCGCAGACACACCCGCCCGCCAGTCTTGGTATTGTGCATAGCACGCGGCTCCAATGTTCCGATGCGCTGCGAATAATCTGATTCAAGGGAGCGACCATGAGCCTGTTGATCGGCGCAAACGTGCCACGGCGCGGCAACTTTTTTTCGCGTGGCCTCGGCCGCCTGGTGCTGTGGCTGATGGGCTGGCGCTTGGCCGGAACCATTCCAGATCTGCCGAAGATGCTGCTGATCGGCGCGCCGCACACCTCAAACCGCGACGGCGTGATCGGCCTCACCGCCCTGATGGCGCTGGGCATCCGCGCCAGCACGATGATCAAGGACAGCGCTTTCAAGGGCGTCATGGGGCCGCTGCTGCGCTGGTTCGGCGCGATTCCCATCAATCGCCGCAGTCCCAAGGGCGTGGTCGAGCAGAGCGTCGATGCGTTCAACAGCCGCCCACAGATGCTGCTGCTGATCGCGCCGGAAGGCACGCGCAGCAACGCAACGGAATGGAAGCGCGGCTTTTACCACATCGCCTCGGGCGCACAGGTGTCGATCCTGCCCGCCGCGGCGGACTACAAGCGCAAGGTAATCACCTTCGGCTCGCCGCTCACGCCCTCCGGCAATTACGCGGCGGATCTGCAAAAACTGCTGGAGTTCTACCGCGACTTCGGATCGCCGCACCATCCCGAACGCATGTCCAAGCCGATCTGCGACATCAAGGGCATCAAGTGGCAGCCAGTGGACGACAAGGACGAGTAGGAACTCCGCCGGCATGACGATCGCCTGCACCGTGTTCCGCTGTAGCAAGCAGGACGGCATGTACCTGTATGTCCGCCGCGACGTGAAATCCGAAGACCTGCCGCCGGCGCTGCTGCGCATGGCGGGGGCGCTCACCAGGGCGATGGACTTGGACCTGGACGCAGCGCGCAAGCTGGCGCGCGCCGACACCGCAAAAGTCATGCGGCAGCTCGCCTTGCATGGCTACTATTTGCAGATGCCGCCCAACGGGC
>JBOICL010000502.1:0-6474 GCA_050740055.1 Stenotrophobium sp. | reverse complement strand
CAGGCCCGATTGATCGCGAACGTCAGCATCGGCCACGAGGTGCGCATCGGCGCGCGCTGCCACTGCCAGCCCGGCGCCGTGATCGGCTCGCGCGGCTTCGGCAACGCACTGGGGTCCAAGGGCTGGGAGGAAGTGCCACAGCTCGGCTCGGTGGTGATCGGCGATGACGTGGAAGTTGGCGCCAACACCACCATCGACCGCGGCGCTATTGAAGACACGGTGATCGGCGACGGCGTGCGCCTCGACAACCTCATCCAGATAGCCCACAACGTCCGTATAGGCGCACATACCGCCATCGCCGCCTGCGCCGGCATCGCCGGCAGTACCAACATCGGTGCGCGCTGTATGATCGGCGGCGCGGCGGTGATCAACGGCCATATCGAGATCGCGGACGACGTGATCGTGATGGGTTACGCGATGGTCACCAAGTCGCTGCTCGTGAAAGGGGTTTATGGCAGTGGCATGCCGGCCGA
Source organism: Stenotrophobium sp. (assembly GCA_050740055.1). Taxonomy (GTDB): domain Bacteria; phylum Pseudomonadota; class Gammaproteobacteria; order Nevskiales; family Nevskiaceae; genus Stenotrophobium. The sequence continues at coordinate 6,001 of JBOICL010000502.1, read as the reverse complement.
CAACGCGCGCGAATGGCGCAAGCAGATCGCGCGCGTGCGCAGGCTGGAGCACACCGAGGCGCGCCTGCGCGAGATGGAAAAGCACCTGGGCATCCAGTTCAAGCTGACAGAAGGGGACAAGAGTGGCGAGCACGACGATCTTTGATATCCGCGACATCATGGGCATGCTGGCCCACCGCTATCCGTTCCTGCTGGTGGACAGGGTCATCGCCTACGAGAAGGAAAAATCGCTGACCGCGATCAAGAACGTGACCTTCAACGAGCCGTTCTTTCCCGGCCATTTTCCCGGCCTGCCGACCATGCCCGGCGTGCTGATCATCGAGGCGATGGCGCAGGCCTGCGGCCTGATGACCTCACAGGACACCGGCATCCGCGGCAACGACGGCAAGATTTTCTACTTCGCCGGCATCGACAACGCGCGCTTCAAGCGCATTGTCATTCCCGGCGACCAGCTCACCTTTTACGTGGAAGTGCTGAAGCAGAAGCGCGGCGTCTACAAGTTCAGGACCACCGCCTCGGTCGATGGTGAACTGGCCTGCGAGGCCGAGCTGACCTGCGTCATCAAGGATTCAAACCGCGTGGCGGAAGAGGGCGGCTCGTGAGTCCGCCGCTGATCCACCCCACGGCGATCATCGACCCCGGCGCGAAGCTACACGCCAGTGTGCAGGTCGGGCCGTACAGCATTATCGGCGCGGGTGTCGAGATCGGCGAGGGGAGCTGGATCGGTCCACACGTGGTGCTGACCGGGCCGATGAGGATTGGCCGGCACAACAAGATCTACCAGTTCGCCTCGCTGGGTGAGCTGTCGCAGGACAAGACCGCGACCGCCGGGCAGCCGACCAGCACCGTAATCGGCGACCGCAACGTGATCCGCGAATACGTCACCATCCAGCGCGGCACGATGAAGGAGTTCGAGACCAAGAAGGGCGAGACCCGCATCGGCGACGACAACTGGATCATGGCCTACTGCCATATCGCGCACGACTGCACGGTGGGCAACAACACGGTGTTCGCCAACAACACCAGCCTCGCCGGGCACGTGCACATCGGCGACTGGGTGGTGATGGGCGGCTTCACACTGATCTACCAGTTCATGAAAATCGGCGACCACGCCTTCACCGCCTATTCCTCAGCGATCACCGGCGACGTGCCGCCCTTCGTCACCGTTTCCGGCAGCCCGGCCGAGCCGCGCATCGTCAACAAGGAAGGTCTGAAGCGCCGCGGCTTCACGGCCGAAGACATCGACCACATCGAAGACGCATTCAAGTTGATCTACCGATCCGGCAAGGTGTTGGCGGACGTCAAGACCGAACTGGCGGAGATGGCCAAGACCTCGGTGCATGTGCAGCAGATGCTGGATTTCATCAACATCAGTAAGCGGCTGGCGCGGTAGACCGCTGGTTTGTTGTTGCCCTAATTCGTGACTGCTATGGTGAGGCCATGGAAAATCTCGCGCTGCCATCCACAGACACTACGGATTTCGCAACGGATGAAACTGTTTGGGAAATTGGTGACCAGCGTGTTGTGAACCGTGATTGCATCGCCGCCCTGAATGAGCTTCCGGCAGAAAGCATTGATGTGGTGGTGACTTCACCGCCCTACAACATCCGCCTGAACTATTTACAGTACCGCGATGATCTTCCCCGCGAGCATTACCTTGAATGGATGCGGAATGTCGGCGCGGCACTCGCGCGGGTTATGAAGGATGATGGATCGTTCTTCCTTAATGTCAGCGGCACTAACAGCGATCCGTGGATGCCGTTTGAATTGGTGCTGGCGCTGCGCGAGACCTTTGCTTTGCAGAATCACATTGTCTGGGTCAAATCCATCAGCATCGATCAGGATACTTACGGCCACTTCAAGCCGATCAACAGCGAGCGATATCTAAACCACAATCACGAACATATCTTCCATTTCACCAAGTCAGGTGAAACGCGGCTGGATCGGCTGGCGGTAGGCGTTCCGTTCAAAGACAAGTCGAACATCTCGCGCTGGGGACACGCGCGCGACCGTCGCTGCGCGGGCAATGTCTGGTTCATTCCGTATCAGACGGTACAATCCAACGCGGAAAAGTTTCATCACCCTGGAACCTATCCAGTCGAGTTGCCGCAGCGCTGCATCAGGCTGCATGGGCGCAAATCGGCTACGGTTTTGGACCCTTTTCTCGGCACGGGAACGACGCTTGTCGCAGCACAGATGGAGGGATGCTTTGGTATCGGTCTGGAACTGGATCGCAGTTACTGCCAGGTCGCGGTTGAGCGGTTGAAATTGGGAATATGACGTGGCAAAAAATACTCTCAAGATCAAGGTATGCCGCTTCGATTCCACAGCCATAGCATCCGCACTCAAGATTTCCGAAAACGCATCGGAGACGAAATTTCGTGACGGGAGAGTGGCCTCACGTTTTTCAGAACACTGGGCCGCACGTTTATACGACTACTTGAAGCACGGCAATACCAACCAGCATGGATCTGACGGCGAATTTGACGCCGGTGAGTTAGGCGGCGTCGAAGTCAGCGTCAAGTCGCTTACAAACAGCGGAGTGAAATTTCAGAAGTCGAAATTCGTCGGATCGGGACGTTCTTGCACGCACGAAGATTTGATTGACTCCATCAACGATTGCGAACGCTACGTGGTTGTAGACATCACGAAATTCCCAGAAGTGAGATTTGTCATTGTGCTCAGTCGTATTCTTGCCAAGGCGGCACAGGCGAAACATCTGACCCCGGGCGGTTGGAGCGAAAGTAAATTCTACGGTTGGTTGGGTACGGCCTTTGAGGTTTCCAGCGAAACAGTTGAGCTTTGAAACATGAAGCCGCCGCGTTTTGCGCTCATCGCGGGTGAAATCTCCGGCGACATTCTCGGCGCGGCCCTGATCCGCGCATTAAAGCTACGTTATCCCACTGCGACGTTCTATGGCGTGGCCGGTCCGCGCATGGTGGCGGCGGGTTGCGAGGCGATCAAGAGCATCGATGCCTTGTCAGTGATGGGTCTGGTCGAAGTGGTCAAGGTGTTGCCGCGCCTGCTTAAGCTACGCGCGCAGCTGATCGCCCGGCTGACGGCCGACAGGCCGGACTGCGTGATCGGCATCGACGCGCCGGATTTCAATCTCACGCTGGAGCGCAAGCTGCGTGAGCAGGGCATCAGGACCGTGCACATGGTCAGTCCCTCGGTCTGGGCCTGGCGCGAGGGGCGGGTGAAAGGCATCGCGCGGTCAGTCGATCTCATGCTGTGCCTGCTGCCTTTCGAGACGAAATTTTACGCGACGCATGAGGTGCGCGCGGCCTACGTCGGCCACCCGCTCGCCGACGAGCTGGACGATAGCGTCACGCAGGCGCAGGCGCGCCGTGGCCTCGGCATCGACGAGGCCGGGCCGGTCGTGGCGATTCTGCCGGGCAGCCGTGGCGGCGAGCTGAAATATCTGGCGGAGCCTTTTGCGCGGGCCGCCGCCTGGTTGCACAGGCGCATTCCCGGCATCCGCTTCCTCACGCCGGTCGCCAAGCCCAAGCTGCGCGCGCAGATGGAACAGGCCATCGCCGCGCATGCGCCGGACGCACGCTGGCAGTTGCTGGACGGCCAGTCGCGCGAGGCTATGCGCGCCGCCGACGTGGTGCTGCTGGCCTCCGGCACGGCGACGCTGGAGTGTCTGCTGCTGGGCCGGCCGATGGTCGTGTCCTACCGAACCTCGGCGCTGACCGCAGCGATCGTGCGCAAGCTGATCAAGGTCGGGCAAGTGAGCCTGCCCAACCTGCTGGCGAAGGAAGCGGCCGTGCCGGAAATGCTGCAGGAAGAGGCGACTGCGCAACTGCTGGGGCAGGAGGTTTACTGCCTGCTGCGCAGCGATTACCTGCGGCAGCGGCAACTGGAGCAGTTCAGCGCTGTGCGTACGGAGTTGAAACGCGATTCGGCGGCGCTGTCCGCCGACGCAATTGCCGCATTGCTGTCACCCGCTCTGCCAGTGCAGAATGCAGCATGAGTTATTAAATATTGATTTATATATTTATTAATCAGCAAAAATACACATCCTCATCCTGCCATTTGACCAGAGCGGGTGACCTAAAATCCGTTTCACGATGAGTCTTCCCTAAGAGCATGAACGAGGTTCAAGAACTCCTGATTGCCGGTGTTGATGAAGCCGGGCGTGGTTGTTTAGCAGGGCCGGTCTATTCCGCCGCCGTCATCCTTCCTGCGGATCACGGCATCGAAGGTCTCAACGATTCCAAGAAGCTCAGTGCCGCGCGCCGCGAGCGCTTGTTCGTTCTCATCCAGGCGCGCGCGCTGGCCTGCGCCATCGCGCGTGCGGAGCCGCGGGAAATCGACGACATCAATATCCTGCAGGCCTCGCTGCTGGCGATGCGGCGTGCGGTGGACGCGCTGGCGATCGCGCCGCAGGAAGCCTGGGTTGACGGCAACCAGCCGCCACGTCTGCGCTGCAAGGTGACCACGGTGATCGGCGGCGACGCCCTGCATCCCTGCATCATGGCGGCCAGCATCCTGGCCAAGGTCGCGCGCGACCGCGAGATGGAAAGGCTGGACACCGAATATCCCGGCTACGGTTTTGCCCGTCACAAGGGCTATGGCACCGCCGTGCATATGCAGGCGCTGCGCACGCTGGGCGTCACGCCCATCCATCGCATGAGCTTCGCGCCCTGCTCACAGCTTGACCTCGGCTTCAACGCCTCCCGTCCCCCACCTCACGCCTCCCGGCAAAGCGCATGAGCTTCGTCCATCTGCGCGTGCACACCGAGTATTCGCTGATCGACGGCGTGGTCCGCGTCGAACCGCCCAGGCGCAAGAGCAGGGAAGAAAGCGATCCGCAGAAGAAAAAGCTCGCGGAGATCAGGGCGCAAGAGGGAACGCTGGCCGGTTACGCAGCTAAGCTGAAACTGCCGGCGGTGGCGATCACCGACCGCAACAACCTGTTCGCGATGGTGAAGTTCTACAAGGCCGTCGAATACGCGGGCGTCAAGCCGGTCATCGGCGCCGATGTCTGGCTGGCGGAGCGCGCAAAAGGCGAGGGGCCGGAGCGTCTGACCCTGCTGGTGCAGAACGAGGCCGGCTACCGCAACCTCACGCGCCTGATTTCGCTGAGCTACACCGACGGTCAGGCCCAGGGCTCGCCGCTGATTCAGCGTGAATGGTTGAAGGACGCCAACGCCGGCCTGATTGCCCTGAGTGGCCGCGACGGCGCGATTTTCCGCGCGCTCCTGGCCGATCACGCCGAACCGGCGCTGGCGGCGCTGGCGGCGCTGCGCGAGTGTTTTCCCGAGCGCCTGTACCTCGAAGTCTCGCGCTGCCGGCGCGCGGGCGACGAGGAATGGGTGCAGGCGGCCCTGCTGCTGGCGCGGCATGCGGATGTGCCGCTGGTGGCGACCAACGACGTGCGCTTTCTGGCGCGCGGCGATTTCTTCGCGCACGAGGCGCGTGTGTGCATCGCGCAGGGCCGCGTGCTCAACGACGACAAGCGCCCGTACGACTACACCGAGGAGCAGTACCTCAAGAGCACGGAGGAAATGCGCTCGCTGTTCGCGGATATCCCCGAGGCGCTGAGGAACACGCTGGAAATCGCGCGCCGCTGCACGCTCACGCTCAAGTTCGGTACCAACCACCTGCCGCAGTTTCCGGTGCCGAAGACCTACACCACCGACTCCTGGCTGCGCGAGCAGGCGCGGCAGGGGCTGGATTCCCGGCTCGAAAAAATTACCGCGACGCAGCCGGTCGAGGTCTATCGCCAGCGGCTGGATTACGAGCTTGGCATCATCGAAAAAATGGGTTTTGCCGGCTACTTCCTGGTGGTGGCGGATTTCATTCAGTGGGCCAAGGAGAACGGCTGTCCGGTCGGACCGGGGCGCGGTTCCGGTGCCGGTTCCCTGGTGGCCTACTCCATCGGCATCACCGACCTTGACCCGCTGCCGTACAACCTGCTGTTCGAGCGTTTCCTGAATCCGGAGCGTGTGTCGTTGCCGGATTTCGATGTCGATTTCTGCATGGACAACCGCGA
>JBOICL010000501.1:0-3434 GCA_050740055.1 Stenotrophobium sp. | reverse complement strand
CTCGCGCGTCCATTCCGGCGGCGCCCACAGGTGCTTGAGGCGCAGCGCCAGCACACCCGGCCGCAGCACGTCACGCCACATGGCCAGAAACTCGTGGAAGTTCAGCGTCAGCAGGTTGTAGCTGTTTATCTGCCGCGTGATGCCGTAGTTCACCGGCGCCTGTTCCTCGGCATAGGTACCGAACCAGCGGTCGAAAAGGATGATGACGCCACCGTAGTTCTTGTCGATGTATTCGGGATTGCGGCCGTGGTGCACGCGATGGTTGGAAGGCGTGTCGAACACGTACTCGAACCAGCGCGGCAACTTGCCAACGGACTCGGTATGCACGAAATACTGGTAGGACAGGTCCACCGCGTAGAGGAAGAACACCACCGCCGGCGGCACGCCCAACAGTACCAGCGGCATGAAGAACAGCCACCAGCCAGTGATCGAGTAGAGCAGGCTCTGGCGCATGGCGGTGGTGAAGTTCATGCGCTCGCTGGAATGGTGCACCACGTGCGCGCTCCAGAACCAGCGCACGCGGTGGCTGGTGCGGTGGAACCAGTAGTAGCAGAACTCGACGCCGACGAAGATCGGCAGGATGGTCCAGCCGTTGACCGGCACGTCGAACAGACGGTGCTGATAGAACCACATCACCGCCGCGCCGGCAAACAGGGCGTGGGCGATCAGCTCGAACACCTGGTAACTGGCGCCGAGGCCAAGGTTGGCGGCGATGTCGCGCCACTCGAACTGCCGCCGCTGGCCGCGGCCGCGCATGATCTGCAACTCGATCAGGAACGCGATCACGAACACTGGCGACATGCCAATCAGCAGCACCTGCTTCCAGTCCACCTCGCCGCCGCCGAAAGCGGCCCTCAGCATCTCCATTACCGTGTGCACCGTCCTCTCCTCGCTATCTGGTCTTGTTGACCTGCTGCCATTTTCGGCATGCTGTCAACGGAAACCTTGACCCGACATGACAAACCACTTGACCGCCCGCGCCAGCGTCAACACCGCCTCCGTCAACTACCTGCGGGCGCTGTTCGACTACGTGCGTGCACAAGGTCTAGCCGTGGAAGCGCTGCGCGCCGGACATCGCCTCGACCTCGAAGACCGCGATGCACGCATCACCGAGGCCGAATGCGCGGCGCTGTTCGACCGCGCCGCCGAACTTCTGTACGACGACGACCTCGGCCTGCATGCCGGCGAAACCATCCGTCCGGGGCATTACGGCGCACTCGGCTACGTCGCGATGAACTGCGCCACGCTGGGCGAAGCCCTGGCCTGCCTGCGGCGCTACCACGCGCTGGTGCTGGACATCGGCCCGATGACGGAAAGCCTGGAACGCGGCCAGCTCTGCCTGAGCTGGAATCCGGCGGTGGAGCACCCCTACCGGCAGATGGCGGAATTCAATCTCGCCGGCCTGGTCAGCTTCTCCCGCTGGATCGGCGGCCGCGCCGACAACCCCTTGCGCATCGACTTCACCCATCCGCCGCCGCGCAGGCTGGACGAGCACCGCCGCGTCTTCGGCTGCCCACTGCGCTTTGGCCAGGACCGCTACCGGCTGGTCATGGCCGCGGACTGGCTGGCGCAGCCGCTGATCCAGCCGGACCCGGCGATGCGGCAGATGATGGAACGTCTGGCCGACCGGCAGATGCAGGCACTGTCTCGCGGCGACGACGTGCTCGCCCGCGCCCGCGGCCTGCTGGCGAGATCGCTGGGCCAGGGCGGCGCCGACTTGCAGACACTGTCAGTGCAGTTGCATCTGACACCGCGCACGCTGCAGCGCAAATTGCACGACGCTCAACTCAGCTACAGCCAACTGGTGGACAGCGTGCGGCGCGAACTGGCCGAGAGCTATATCGGCGATGCCTCGCTAGATCTCACCGACATCGCCTTCCTGCTCGGTTACTCCGAGCAGAGCGCCTTCACCCGCGCCTACAAGCGCTGGACCGGCCGCGCGCCGAAGTCAGCACGCGCCGAGAAGAAATCCACCTAGCCAGCTGGCGCCGCCGCACAGTCCTGGCTGCTGCTACCGGACGGACTCACCGTAACCGTAATCTCGCTGACACCCGGACAGGCGTCCAGCCGCAGATACTCCGCGCCCGGCGGCGAGACGATGCTGGCACCGTGCGCGGCGACCGCGTATCCCTTCGGATACTGCCTTGCGGGCAGCGCGATGATCGTCTCTGCATTTGCCGGAAAGCTACCCTGCCCGTCCGCGCGCATCGTGAGATAGTCCAGCGAGAACGCGCCGCTGGCCGCATCGAAGCCATAGCTCTTTGGCGTGCCGGCGATGGCCTGAGGATAGGGGCGCGACAACACGGCGAGATTGCCGGTGTTGAGATTGCTACCGGTCAAAGGCTTGGACGGATCGACCACAATCGCCTCGGTCCCAGGCGCCGCGCTGGTAGTTGGGTCGCCGCATTCACAGTACGCCCACTCCTGCCAGCCGACCATGTTGCTGTCGGCGCGGCTGACCATGGCCGAGAGGTTGCTGGCGTCGTTATTGGCGCCGAACTCGGTCAACAGGATCGCATCGCCGGTCGCGGCAACGTGGCTCAGCGCATTGCTGAACACCAGATCGTCGAAAGTACCGCAGCCGGTGTTGGTGCTGGTTTCCGGCTCTGTCAGGCAGTAGTCGTGGAAGGAGAAGCCGGCGTGGGTATCGCCGACATTGCCGACATCGGTGGCAACGCCATTGTTGAAAATCACGTTGGGCTCATACCAGATCAGAGTACGCGGATCGGCCTTGCGGATCGCGGCGATGTCGCGCCGGTAGAACGTGTTCAGGGTCGCGTCGAACACTGGGCAGCCGGTCACCGGCACCACGCAGGTCGCAACCTGAGTGCCCGGCCAGGGTTCATTGAGCAGTTCGTAGCCGAGCACGTTGACATCGCTCCTGAAACGCTGCGCCACATGTGCCCAGGCGGCGGCGTGATGATCCTGCAGGCCGATACCGTCAGCGGCTGCATTGTTGCTCCAGAAATTATCGAAGGCGGCGTTGAGGCCCGGCTCCAGGAAATAGTCCAGGGTGAAATTCAGTTGCGGCTGGTTGGGCAGGCCGTCGTCCTGCACCGCCCAGTCCGGGAAACCTTCGCCGCCGAACTTCTCGTTGTACAAGTCTTGGTGGAAATCCAGCAGCGAGACAATGCCATGCCGGCCCAACGTATCAACGGTCCCCGCGATGCGGTTCAGGTAACGTTCGTCGTAGACGCCAGGCTGCGGCTCGACCGCCTTGTAGATCACGCCGACGCGCACAGTGTTGTAGCCTTCCGCCGCGAGAAAGGCCGCGTCGTCGTCGCCGAAACCGGTCGCATCGGGTGCATAGGGCGGCAGCTTGTAGACCATGTTCGTGCCATGCAGGATGACCACGCGCCCCTGCGCATCGGTGATCCAGCGGCCGGCGTGATTCAGCGGCAGCGCCGGAACCTGCGCGCCCGCGCTTTGCGTAC
>JBOICL010000500.1:0-2425 GCA_050740055.1 Stenotrophobium sp. | reverse complement strand
TGATGGAGTAGGGCGCCGCGCTCGCAGCGCCCGCGCCGGCGGCGAAATAGCCGCCCTGCTCCCAGGTCTCGCGCCAGCGGGCTTCGATGGCGCGGGGGTCGAAGGTTTTATCCATGTTTTTAGGGGTGCTGCTTTGCGCGGCGCGCAAAAAATTACAAAGGCTGCGAAGAATACAAGGAAGGCCAATTCACGTCATTCCCGCGCAAGCGGGAATCCAGAGGCGTCACCCAGGCCAAAAAATGGCGGAAATTACTTGCGCTGCTTCCAGCCGCCCTCGGCATTCTGCTCAAAGGTATTCAGCTCGTAGCCGCGATCCTTGTAGAACTTGTAGCGTTCGCGGGATTTGGCGCGCTTGGTTGCGTCGCCTTCGACGATTTCCAGCACGCGCTCGAAACGGCTGAAAAACAGCGGCACTTCGAGGCCGAGATTGATCAGGATGTTGTGATGTGTCTCAGGCGGTTCGCTGCTGCCGAGCAGGACCATCGGCTGCGGCTCTTCGATGGGGCGGTCCAGATATTTTTCATGGGCGATGAAGCTGCCTTGGCGCACACTCCATAGCGAGCCATCCAGCTGTTCCGCCAGCGCCGCATCGGGCACGTTCACATAGACCCGTTGCCCGGCGCCCGTAGCCTTGTCGCAGAGCTTGCAAGCGGCCACCACCGGACCCTCGGCGGGGCCGGCTGGGCCAACGGATTCCGGCAGCAGGTAGAAATCGATGCGGGTCATTTACGGGAAACGGGAAACGGGAAACGGGAAACGAGAGACGCTATTGTCCCACGCCTCCCGCTTTGAACATCAATCCTCGTTCTTTTTCGCCGCGTAGTTGACCAGATATTGCGTCAGCAGCGGCACCGGCCGGCCGGTCGCCTTCTTGCCTTTCCAGGCCGTGCCGGCGATGTCGAGATGTGCCCACTTCATCTTCCTGGTGAAGCGGTGCAGGAAGGTCGCGGCGATGATGGCGCCCGCCTCGCCCGGGCCGCTGGTGGCGATGTTGGCGACATCGGCGAAATCGCTCTTGAGCTGGTCGTCGTATTCCGGCCACAGCGGCAGTTCCCAGGCGCGGTCGCCGATCTGCTCGCCCGCGTTGAGCAGCGCGCGTGCGAGGCCGGACTGGTTGGCGAACAGGCCCGAGGCGTGGCTGCCGAGTGCCACGACGCAGGCGCCGGTAAGCGTGGCCATGTCGATGGTCTGGACCGGCTCGTAGAATTTCTCGGCGTAGCTCAGCGCATCGCAGAGGATCAGGCGGCCTTCGGCGTCGGTGTTGAGCACTTCGATGGTGATGCCGGACATGCTGGTGACGATGTCCCCGGGCTTGCTGGCCTGGCCGTTGATGAGATTCTCGGTGGACGGCACGATGCCGACGACATTAATCGGTAGCTTGAGCTCGGCGATGGCGGCGAGGGCGCCGAACACGCTGGCGCCGCCGCACATGTCGAACTTCATCTCGTCCATCTTCGCAGCCGGCTTGATCGAGATGCCGCCGGCGTCGAAAGTCAGGCCCTTGCCGACCAGTGCGACCGGCTTCTCGTCCTTGGCGCCGTGCAGGTATTCCATGACGATCAGCTTGGCCGGCTGGCGGCTGCCCTTGGCGACCGATAGCAGAGAACCCATGCCGAGCTTCTCCATGTCAGCTTCTTCCAGCACCTTGGTCTTGATCGGGTACTGCTGTGCGAGCTTGTGCGCCTGCTCGGCCAGATAGGTAGGCGTGCAGAGATTACCGGGCAGGTTGCCGAGATTCTTCGCCAGCGTGGTTCCTGCGTGGACGGCCAGCGCTTCGGCCAAGCCCTTTTCGCCTTGCGCCAGATCAGAACGGCGCGGCACGTCGAAGGTATAGCGTTCGAGCTTGTAGTTCGGCAGGTCTTCGCGGGCTTTTGCGCCGCGGCAGTCGTCGAAGCGGTAGTAGTGATCCGCCGTGGCCATCACCGCCTGCTGCACGTTCCACTGGACGCTGCGGCCCTTCAGCGGCAGGTGGGTGAGATAGCTCACCGCGTCGATGGCGCCGGTCTGGTGCAGCGCGCGGGCGGCGGCGACCTGCGCCTTGCGATAAGCGTTTTCGTCGAAATTACGTTCCTTGCCGAGTCCCACCAGCATGATGCGGTCGGCAAACAGGCCGGTGATGTTGTGCAGGACCAGCGTCGTGCCGAGTTTGCCGTCCATGTCGCCACGGCGCATCACGCTGGCGATGGCGTTGCCGGTGGCATTGTCGATGATATCGGCGGCTTCAGTCGGACTGCGGCGATCGAATATGCCGAGGATGATGCAGGCTACGCGCTGTTTCTCGGGGCTGCCGCTTTTGACGAAATATTCCATGGGGGTCTCAAATTCCTTTTCAAAAATTAATTATCGCGAAGCGGGTGTCTGCAGGGAGATGAACCGGATCCAGCAAGCATTGTCGGTCCTTGCATATTATTGCGAAGCGTGAGAT
>JBOICL010000499.1:0-2809 GCA_050740055.1 Stenotrophobium sp. | reverse complement strand
TCTGGTCCTGCCCCCGCACTCGGGGGGAGAGGCGATGAAACCATCTGCACGCGCGGAAAACCATCAAGCCGCGCCAGCGCCGCCGCCGGTTCGCAGAACAGGTCGGCCGGCTTCATCAGCGGCCGTTCGATGTCGCCGCGATAGCGCTCGTAGCGCTCCTCGATCTGCCGCCAGTCCTCGCCCAGCGCCGCGCCGATGTCGTCGAGTTCCAGCATCAGCGTATCTGCTGGCAGGTAGTCGAAAAGGCTCTCGGTCTGCGCGAAGAACAGCGGCAGGTAGGATTCGATGCCGCCGGGCATCAGGTTCTTGCTGACCTCCGCGTAGATGCGGCTGCGCGTGAGGTCGCCGGTGAAATATTCGCGGTAGCGGCGGCGGAAGGTCTCGATGCCTTCCTTGTCGGTGGGGAACTCGCGCGCCGGCAGCAGGCGGATCTCGCTGACCTTGTCGTTGGAGCGCTGCGTCTCCGGATCGAAGCTGCGCAGCGTTTCAATTTCGTCGTCGAACAGGTCGAGCCGGTAGGCGACGCGCGAACCCATCGGGAACAGGTCGATCAGCGCGCCGCGCACCGCAAACTCGCCCTGCGTCTGCACTTCGCTGACGTGGGTATAACCTGCCGCGACCAAGCGCGCGCGGAACGCCTGCGGGTCCAGTTTGTCCCCGGCCTTGAGCATGAAGCTGCGTCCGTCCAGCCATTGCCGCGGCGGCAGGGCCTGGATCAGCGCATCGGCGGTGACCAGCAGCACGCCGCGCTTGAGCGCAGGCAGGCGGTAGAGAGCGGCGAGGCGCTCGGAGAGGATTTCCTGGTGCGGCGAGAACGGGTCGTAGGGCAGCGTCTCGGAATGCGGGAAATGCAGCAGCGGCAATTTGCCGGAGAGAAAGAAGCGCAGTTCCTCTTCCAGCCGGTAGGCGTGCTGCTCGTTGTCCGCGATCACCATCACCAGCCCGCCATGCGCCTCGGCCGCGCGCACTGCGGTCAGCGCGGTCGCGGCTCCGGGCGGGCGGTGCCAGAGTAGGTGTTCGCCGGAGCGGGTGGGCAGTTGGCGGATCACGGTTAGGGAATTCTGAATGTCAGGCATCACCCGCTCATTAGCGGATGGCGGCATTTCAAGTGCCAATATGTTGATTTAATAAAAATATAGTATACACATTAAAACACGCAAACAACGCAACCCGCAGAGAGCGGGCGGCGCTAATTATCGCATGGCGAGGTCTACTTGGCCGAAAACACCCAGAACCGGCTCAGCACAAACACCAGCAGCGGTGTCACGAAAACCACGCCGGCCAATGCCGAGGCGGCTGGCAGATGCAGCACATCGACCAGTTGCCAGGCGAAGTATGCGTTGCTGCACAGGCCCAGCAGCGCGGCCGCGAGAAACCGCAGAAGGCTGGCGGAGAACGCGCTGCGACGGTGGGCGAAGGTCCAGTAGCGATGGCCCAGGAACGATGCGCTGAAAGCGCAGGCGAAACCCGCCGCGGTGGCCAGCAGCGGTTCGAGGTGCAGCCGTACCGCGAGATCGCTGTAAACCGCCGCGTGGATGGCGGTGGCAAGCAGGCCGACGATGCCGAAGCGCGTCAGTTCCCCGCGCAGGACACGGCTGCGGCCTTGCGTGCTCACGCGGAATCTTTGGAGACTTCAGCCGGCTCGTGCGCGCGGCGCACGACGTAGAGCGGGCGTTGTTTCGACTCGACGAAAATCTTGCCGACGTATTCGCCGAGCACGCTGATGCTGAGCAGGTTGATGCCGCCGAAGAACATCACCGCGACGAAGATCGAGGCGTAGCCGGGTACCGGGTTGCCGTAGATTAGGGTGCGCAGAAGGATGTAGCTGCCGTACAGGAATGAGAGCAGCGAGATCACGCCGCCGGCGTAAGTGGATATGCGCAGCGGCGTGGAGCTGAACGAGGTGATGCCCTCGATCGCCAGGCCAAACAGGCGACGATAGGTGAACTTGCTTGCGCCGCTGGTGCGGGCGGGCCGTTCGTGCTCGATGCGGCACTGGCGGAAACCGATCCACGCGAACAGGCCCTTGTTGAAGCGCGTGCGCTCCGGCAGCGCGAGGAAGGCGTCGATCACGGCGCGGTCGAGCAGGCGGAAGTCGCCCATGTTCTCGGTCATCGCCGTGTCCGAAACCGCGTTGAGCAGGCGGTAGAAGCCCTTGGTCAGCGTGCGCCGCCACAGCGAATCGCTGCCGCGCAGGCTGTGAACCGCGACCACCGATTCGTAGCCCCCGTGCCAGCGCGCGAGCATCTGCGGAATCAGCTCCGGCGGGTCCTGCAGGTCGGCGTCGAGCAGGATCGCGCAGCGGCCGCGGCAGTGCTGCAGGCCGGCGGCGACGGCGGCTTCCTTGCCGAAATTGCGCGACAGGTCAATGACGCGCAGCTGCAAGATCGATTGCTGCCACTCCAGCAGGCGCACCAGTGTATCGTCGGCGCTGCCGTCGTTGACCACGACAATCTCGAACGAGTGTGTCGCAGCGCTGATGATGGGGATCAGCGTCACGAACAGTCCGGCCAGGCCGGCGCTCTCGTTGTGGCAGGGGATGACGAGACTGACTTCGGGTGTGGTGCTCATGTGGTTGAGTGTAGTGACTGGTTCTGTCCGGAGCCTATCGAATCAGCATTTTCTCCCTCTATCTCTCCGGGACGAGGGCGGGGAGAGGCGAAAAGCAGTATCAGGGCGGCTACAAAGATCGGGTCGATCGGCAGGCGAAAGCGCGCCTCGACCACGCCCTGCTGCTGGACGGCAATGTATAGAAAAGTGCCGAGCGCGCAGACCGGCAGCAGCCATTCGCGGCCGCGGTAGCGGCGAG
>JBOICL010000498.1:0-2237 GCA_050740055.1 Stenotrophobium sp. | reverse complement strand
GGCCTGCACGTCGAGAGCACTGAAGTCATGCCCGATGAACCCGCGCAAATCGCCGAGCGTGTGCGTCACTGGCTGGCCCAGGGCGTCGAGCTGATCGCCACCGTCGGCGGTACCGGCCTCCACGGCCGCGACCAGACCGTGCGCGTGGTGCAGCCGCTGCTGGACAAGGAACTGCCCGGCTTCATGGAGGCCGCGCGCGGCTACGGCCAGCGCCGCACGCCCTACGCGATGCTCTCCTCCGGAGTCGCCGGCATCACCGGCAAAACCCTGATCATCACCTTCCCCGGCAGCACGCGCGGCGCGCAGGAAACGCTCACCGCGCTGAGTTCCGGCGTGGTGCACGCCATCGAAGGCTTGCGCAGGTCGAAATGATTTCCCTGGAAGAAGCCCTCGCTGCCTACCCCGCGCACATCGAACCGTTATCGACGGAACGCATCCGGCTGGAGCGCGCGCTGCATCGCGTGCTGCGCGTCGCCGCACGGGCCGCCTGCGACCTGCCGCGCCATAGCCAGAGCGCGCTCGACGGTTATGTGTTCGGCAACGACGATGCAGCACGGGCGCCGTGCCGCCTGCGCATCACAGAAACCATCGCGGCCGGTAACACCGGCGCGCTGCGCGCCCTTCAGCCCGGCGAATGCCAGCGCATCTTCACCGGCGCGCGCGTACCGCCCGGCGCGGGCGCGGTGGTCGCGCAGGAGCGCGTGACCGTCGCCGACGGCCACATGGAACTGCACGAACCGCTCAAGCCCGGCGCCAACATCCGCTGGCAGGGCGAGGAAGCGCGAGTGGGCAGCGTCGTCGCCGAATCCGGCCAGCGCATCACGCCGGGTCTGATTGCCGCGCTCGCTGCGGCCGGTGTGGCAGAAGTCGCGGTCACGCGTACACCGCGCATCCGCGTACTGGTCAGCGGCGACGAACTGCGGCCGCTGGGCACAGAACTGGTGGACGGGCAGATCTGGGACTCCAACGGCCCTCTGGTGCTGAGTTGGTTGCAGTCGCAGGGCTATGCGGCCGAAGCGCGGCATCTGGGCGACAGCCGCGCCGAGGTCGAACAGGCGCTGCACACCGCGCTCGCGGAATGCGACCTCGTCATCACCACCGGCGGCGTGTCGGTGGGCGACAAGGATTACATCCTGCCGGTGGCGGAGAGCCTCGGCGTGCGGCGCGTGTTCTGGCAGGTGGCGCAGAAGCCGGGCAAACCCCTCTACTTTGGGTTGCGGGATCGCGCTTCGCGAGCACTGCTCGCGGTGACCCGCGACGCCCGGCCATGGATGGCCGGGCTGGGCAATCCTGCACCGGCTGAAGCTGCGCCAGGGACGGCACAGCCGAACACTTCCGACACCGCCGTATTACTCGGCCTTCCCGGTAATCCCGCCGCCGTACTGATCGGCCTCACGCTGCATGTGCGTGCCGCGCTGGATCTGCTCGATGGCGCGCAAGCCATCGGTGCGCCCCTTCATCCCGGCGTGTTGTCTGCGCCGGTAAAAGCCGACGCAAAACGCGATGGCCTGCTACGCATGCGGCTGGAGATCGGCGCTGACGGCTGTGCCCTGCTGCATCCGCTGCCGCATCAGGATTCACACATGATGAGCAACCTCAACATCGCCAACGTGCTGGTACACGCGCCCGCGCGCGAGCAAGCTTATGCCACGGGAGAAATCCTGCGCTGGACCCCACTCGCATGAATGACACTCCCCTGCACGGCCGCCGCATCGCCATCCCGGAATCACGTGAGCTGGATGTCTTCGCCAGCCTGCTCACGCGCCGTGGCGCGGGGGTGATCCGCTGTCCGCTGGTCAGCATTCTTGACGCACCCGATCCCGCGCCGGTATTGGCCTGGCTGCGCGCTTTCTGCGCCGGCGAATGCAGCGACCTGATTCTGATGACCGGTGAAGGCCTGCGCCGTCTGCTGTCCTGCATCGATCAGCACGCACCCGTGTTGCGTGCAGATTTCGTCGCGCAACTGGCGCGCGTACGCAAATTCGCGCGCGGCCCCAAGCCGGTGAAAGCGCTGCGCGAACTCGGCCTTTCGGCGGAGATCAGCGTCAGCCCCGCCACCACGGCCGGCGTCATCGCCGCGCTGGCGGCATCCGGCGACTTGCACGGCCGCGTGGTCGGCGTGCAGCACTACGGCACCGAACCCACTCCGCCGCTCACCGATTTTCTGCACAACGCCGGCGCGCAGGTGCGCGAGGTGGCGCCCTATGTGTATGCCGATGCCGCCGCCGACCGCGAAG
>JBOICL010000497.1:0-15870 GCA_050740055.1 Stenotrophobium sp. | reverse complement strand
GAGCAGCAGGTCGCCGTTGGCAGCGATACGACGGCTCTGCACGCCCGCAATCTTCATGCGGATGCGCGACGGATCAGCACCGGCGCTGACGGTGAAATCGGATTCAAGCCGCTGGTTCGCACTCGCGCGATAGTCCACATCAATACCGGGATAGACATTCGCGTAATGCACACCGGCGTACTGCGGCACGCCGCTACGCCAAGCCATGGGATTTCTGCCGTAGAAATAGCTGCTATGGCCGGGCAATTTCCCCTGCGGCTGCGCCGCGACGCGGTTCGCGCCCGCGAGATCAAGATCTACGATGGCAGTGGCGCCGGATTTTCCCTTCAGCCGCAGCTCGGCGTTGCCCTGACCGAGAGTGACGGCATAACCGGCATTGCGCACGACATAGCGTTGGCCGTCGGCGGCGGGTTCAAAATAAACCGGTAGATGGATGCCCGCCTTGGCCGCCACTGCGTGCGGCGCCGTCTTCAGCGCCAGCGGCTGGGCCGGATGCTGTGTCACTGGCGGTGCCGTTGCAGCCATCGCTACGGTTGATCCCGCCAGGGCGGTGCCTGCCGCCAGCAGCGCGGCTGCGAATCCGCTCGCCAGCTTGCGGGCGGGATTTGACCCGGTCGTTACGGTGTCTGCGCTTGCCGGCTGCGAAATGGAAAAAAGTCTGTGCTCGATTTTCATCGGAAATCCCCTTTTCGTGTGTGCCACCCTGACGACATGAAGCATCAACCGCTGGAGTGAACCCGTGAACCCCCTGAACAGGGGGTGTCGTGGCGCAGGTTGTGACGGAGATCACGCTTATTCAGAGTTTCCTTAACCGATGCGTCGGTGCGGGAGCACGAAGGTCAGTCTTTCCAGCGCGGTATCATGCGAACGCTCGGATCAGGCGGCGGCAGAGGCTGCCGGAACAGGGGAGAAAGATGACGGCAAGCCGTGCTGAACCGCCGTTGACGTCAGGCGCGCGTGTAATGCCGCCCGCGCGCCTGCTGACATTCGGTAGCCTGCTCGCTGCCGCGATCGGCGTGGGCTGCATGGTGATCGCGCTGCGTCAACCCGATTTTCGCCTCGAATTGACACCGAACACGCAACCGCAGTTGCCGCCGCTGACGGCACAGTCGCGGGGCCTGCACGATGTCACGGAGATTACCGGCACCCACGGCAATCATGTGCAACTGCACAGCAGCGATCTCGAAGATGAGCCCGACGTGCCGTTTGCGAGCTATACGGCGTTCGATCGTTTTTTGCAGCGCCAGAAAAGACTGTCGCGCATCCTGCGCAGCGGCGAGGTGCATCTGCTTGGCAGCGAAGGCCGCACGCTGACGCTGCACCCGCCGCCACGCCGGCCGCTGGCGCATCTATCCTGGCTGTTCTGGTACCAGTTTCTGGTGGGCGCGGCCTGCTGGCTGTGCGGACTGGCGATCTGGGTGTTCCGCCGCGACGATCCGGCGGCGGCGTACAGCGCCTTGTCGGGATTCGGCCTGATGCTGACGACCGCCAGCGCGGCGGTCTTCAGCACGCGCGAACTGGCGCTGCCGGGCGCTACTTTCCGGGCGCTGTCAGCGGTCAATCACTTCGGCTCGATGCTGGCCATCGGCGCGCTCATCGCCGTGTTCTGGCACTACCCGAAGCGCCTGACGCGCAGCGATATCGGCCCGTGGCTGGTCACCGGCTTTGTACTGATCTGGTTCTGCGATTTCATGCAAGTGCTGCCGCTGGGAAACTACGGCGTGCAACTGGTCTTCTTCGGCGGCGCCATGGTTGCGTTCCTGATGGCGCTGCTGCAGTGGCACGTGACGCGCGGCAATCCGGTAGAGCGCGCATCCCTGCAATGGTTCCTGATGTCATGGTTCCTGGGTGTCGGCATCTATCTGGCGCTGGTGACGATCCCGGCGATCGCCGGTTTCGACAGCGGCGATACCGAACGGTATGCCTTCGGCAGCCTGCTGCTGATCGCCATCGGCCTGGCCCTGGGGGTGGCGCGCTACCGCCTGTTCGAGCTGGAAAGCTGGTGGTTTCGCATCCTGGCATTTTTGCTGGGCGGCGCGATGGTGGTGCTCACCGATGTTTTGCTGACCACCGTGCTGACTTTCAACAAGCCGGTCGGGCTGGCAATGTCCCTGGGCATTTCCGGCTGGCTGTATTTTCCGGCGCGGCAGTGGCTGGTGGGCCGGCTGTATACGCGCATCCGACGCTTGCGCACGCGCGACCTGCCGGCCTTGCTGAGCGACGTGCTCAGCCGGAGCGTGCAGTCTCCCGTTGGCCTGCTGCCGGAAGCATTGCGGCAACTGTATTCGCCGCTGTCGCTGAAACCGCTGGAGCAGCCGCTGGCCGCGGTGACGATCGTCGATAACGGCCTCGCGCTGCAGGTACCCGGCATCAGCTATCTGCCCGCCTGGGAAGCGCGCTGGGCGGACGACGGCAGGCGCCTGTTCAGCAGCTACGACATCGAGGTCGCGACCGCCGTGCACGTTGTGCTGGATCGCGTGGCGGCGTATCAGTTCGCCGTGGAGCGTGGCGTCGAGCAGGAGCGCGCGCGGCTGACGCAGGACCTGCACGACGATATCGGCGCGCGGCTGCTGACCCTGCTGCATCGCCATTCAGGCGAGATCGGCGGCGAAGTGCGCGATGTGCTGGAGCGGCTGCGCCTGACCGTGCACGGCCTCGGCGCCTCGCCGCTGTCGCTGGACGGGTGTGCCGATGCCTGGCGCGCCGAGGCGGTGGAACGCTGCGGCGCGGTGGACGTGACGCTGGAGTGGATGCAGCCGGACAGTCTGCCGGAGCGCATTTTCAGCGCCGTGGAGCAGGTCGATCTCAGCCGCATCCTGCGCGAGGCGGTCAGCAACGCGCTGGTGCATGCGCGGCCGCGTTGCCTGCGGGTCGAAATTGAAAGCGGTGTTGCCGGCGTGCGTATCAGTGTCAGCAACGATGGTGTCGGCGCGACGGTGGAACCACACAGCCAGGGCCAGGGGCTGCGCAACATGCGCAACCGCGTGCAGCGCATGGGCGGCGTCCTGGAATTCGACCTGTCACCACCGCAGGCACGGGTGAGCTGGTCGCTGCCGGTATCGCAGCCGGTTCCGGGATAGCCCCCGAATGGGGGGTGTGCTGTGGGGCAATCTCGCCTCACACTAGTCTGGCCGCCTGAGAGGCGATGGAGGGGAATGATGCGTTTTGGACTGGTGGTCGAGGACCTGATCGACTCGGCGCTGTGGCTGGAACAAGCCCTGCTCGCGTCGTTCCCGGCAATCGCCGTGACCCGCGCCCATACCCTGCAGGCCGCGCGCGAAGCGCTGCAAAACATGACGCCGGACATCGCCCTGGTTGATCTCGATCTGCCCGACGGCTCCGGCACAGAGCTGATCCAGGAACTCAGCGCCGCGCATCCAAACTGCCACAGTGTGGTCACTTCGATCTTCGCCGATGACCTGCATCTGTTTCCCGCATTGCGCGCCGGCGCACAGGGCTATCTGCTCAAGGACCAGCCGCTGGATCGCGTGATCGTTGCGCTGCGGTCGATCGCCGCCGGCGAGCCGCCGCTGTCACCGACCATCGCCAACCGTCTGCTGCGCGTGTTCAACGAGGAGCGCGCCGAACTGGTGGAGGATCGCCTCAGTGCGCGCGAGCAGCAAACGCTATTGCTGATCGCCAAGGGGCTCAAGCTGGCCGATGTGGCGCAGCAGATGAACGTTACCCGCAATACCGCCGCCGGCTTCGTCAAGGCGATCTACCGCAAACTGAAAATTTCCACCCGCGCCGAAGCGGCTCTGGAGGCGGCGCGCATGGGCTTGATCGGCAACCAGCTGTAGCGCGAGGCGCGAAGGCAGAATGGCTCAGATTTCAGCCGGGCCACGCCACCCGCTCACACGAAATACGCGAGCGGGATTGTTTTATTATATTAACTATATTTAGTATTAGCTAATATATTTTAACAACATCGACCCGCAAACCAGGCGGAGCGGGTGCCGACACTGTGCCTGCCCGAAGGGCAATGGATGCGGGAGGCAGCCGAAGCCAGTGACTGTGCGAAGGTCGGCACCCAACCGCCCGCTCCCGCACCCGTTTTACTTCGCAAAAACGCCGTGTCACGGGCGAGCGCCGACACTGTGCCTGCCCGAAGGGCAATGGATGCGAGAGGCAGCCGAAGCCAGTGACTGTGCGAAGGTCGGCACCCAACCGCCCGCTCCCGCACCCATTTTGCTTCGCAAAAACGCCGTGTCGCGCGCGGGCCCGGATTTCTGAGCGGCGCTCTGATTACGAATCCGGCGTGGGCGTATTGACCACCGGCGGATTCACGATCTTGACCTTGATCTGCTGGCCGATGGCCTTGCTGTAACCGGCGAATTCGGCGCCCGCCAGCATGTCGCGCAACTGCTGCTGTTGCTTCACTGCGTCGGCCGTATCCTTGGGCGGCCAGACTGCATCCTGCACGCCGATGAGGGCCACCACGGCGGCGTCGCCATCAGCCATCTGGATATTCGAGGCGGACACATCGCCCGCTTTCGCGGGACGCGGCAGGCGGAACAGTTCGGCGATCACGGTCTTGTCTTCCGTGCTGTTGTCGCGGCGCACGAAACCGGCGTTCTTGAGGGTCAGGCCACGCGCCGTGGCGAGTTCCGCCAACGGCCGGCCCGCGCGCGCGGCGGCAGCCATCTGCTGCGCATCGGTCTGCACCTTCGCCTTGGCGATTTCGGTCTTGATGTCGGTGCGGATGGCGTCGGACACTTCTTCCAGCTTCTTCTGGCGCGGCGCTTCGTAGTCGGCCTTGCGGATCACCACCACCTGGCCCGGCGTCAGCGCGATCGGCTTGCTGTTGTCGCCGTCGGTGATGGTTTCCTTGGCGAAGGCGACCTTCTTCACGGAATCGTTGGCGGCGATGCCCTGCCCGCCCGCGCGGGTGAACCAGTCGGTGGTCTGGATTTGCAGGTTCAGCGCCTTGGCGGCGGCGTCCAGCGAGGCCGGATTCTCGAACGCCAACTGTTCAAGCTTGTCCGACTCCTCCTGGAAGCGCTTTTGCAGCTCACGCTGCTGGTACAGGTTCACCAGCTGCTTCTGGACTTCCGCATCCTCGAAGGGCGTCACTTTCGCCGACTTCAATTCTTCAAGCTGGATCACGTGCCAGCCGAACTCGGTTTCCACCGGCGCGCTGGTTTCGCCCGGCTTGAGCGCGAACAGCGCCTTGTCAAACTTGGCGACCATCTGGCCGTGCTGAATCCAGCCCAGTTCGCCGCCCTGTTCCTTGGAGCCGCGATCATCGGAATCAGCCTTGGCTAGTTCGGCGAAATTCGCGCCGGCCTTGAGTTTGGCCTCGATACCTTCAGCCTTTTTCTCGGCGGCCGCCTTGTCCGCGCCAAACGCGATCAGGATATGGCGCGCGCGGCGCTGTTCGGGCGTGGAGAAGCGCGATTCCTTTTCGGCGTCGTAGATCACCTTGAGTACATCGGCCCTGGGCGGCGCGGCCTTGGTCATGGTGTCCATCGACAGTTCGACATACGCCAGCTTGACCCGCTCCGGCGCCATGTACTGGGCCTTGCCGGATTCGTAGCGCGCCTTGACCTGATCGTCGGTGACGGCGGCGCTGTCTAGATATTTCTTGTAATCGAACACCGCGTAGGCCAGCGCGCGCTGCTCGTTGTCGAGGCGATAAGCCTGAGTAATGCCGGCTTCGTTGACGAAGGCGGTATCGGTCACGGTATCGCGCATCTGGTCGATTTCCATCGAGTCGCGCAGTTGCGCCTCGAAGCGCTCCGGCGTCAAGCCGCGGTTCGCCAGCGCCTTCTTGTAGGCGTCGTCGGAGAACTTGCCGTTGTCCTGGAAGATGGGAACCGCGCTCAGGTAGTCGGAGAGCGCCGCGTCGCCGGCGTAGTAGCCGGCCTTGCGCACGTACTGGCGCATCATCAGGTTCTGCGTCATGTCGTCCAGCACCGACTGGCGGAAGCGGTTCTGGTCGATCATGTCCGGACGGAAATTGTTGCCCATCATCGCCACCAGTTGCTGGTAGCGCTGCTCATAGCCGTTGCGGAACTGCGACTGCGTGATTTCCTGGCTGCCGACCTTGGCCACCACCGGATCGCCGCCGCCCGTGCGGAAAGACTCGATGCCCCAGAACGCAAAGGGCACCACGATCATGCCCACGATGAGCCAGACGATCCAGCCGTGCATACTGTCGCGTAATCCTTGAAGCATAAGAACCTCGAAATACCTGAACGATCACGAAAAACCCGGCCTGCGCCGGGTCTCATGTGTTTTTGAAGTGTTGAGGGAAAACCTCGAACCTGTCGTTAATGGCAGTGCCCCTTCCAGGATTCGCATCCTGAGCCTGTCTTCAGGCCACCGGGTACAGCGCCCCTACACCGTGCGGCCGGTATCTTATGTGATTTGACCTGCCAGTAGAAGGGTGATTTTCTCCGGCGGACAAGGCCGCCGTAAACTCCAGCATGACCTCGAAGAACCCCAAGCCGCCAGCGCTAGAAGAAGACACGGATGCCGCGCTGTTCCGCAACGCGATGGCGGGCGTCAAGCGCGTCGCGCCGGCGCAGCACATCGCACTGCCGCAGATCATGCCGTCCACACGTCCGCGTCAGCAGGAGGCCGACGACCGGGCGGTGATGAAGGAACTGCTCGCAAACCCGGAACCGGATCTGCTTGAAAGCGGCGACACCCTGCTCTATCGCATTCCGGGCCTGCCGGAGTCCGTGTTCAGGCGGCTCCGGCGCGGGCAGTACAAGGTGCAGGATGATCTCGACCTGCACGGCCTCAACCGGGAAAAAGCGCGCGTCGAAGTCGGAAAGTTCATCGCCCGCTGCCATGACCGCGGCTTTCGCTGCGCACGCATCGTCCACGGTAAAGGTAATGGCTCGCCCAACAGCGGCCCGGTGATCAAGACGTATCTGGATGGCTGGCTGCGCAGACGCAGCGACGTCCTGGCATTTTGCTCGGCACGCCCCGTGGACGGTGGCACCGGCGCGGTTTACGTGCTGCTGCGCACAGCCTGAGCCATCCTTTCGATCAGCACCACGGCATGTGCGGCGATGCCCTCGCCGCGCCCGATATGCCCCATGCCTTCGTTGGTGGTGGCCTTGATGTTCACCGCGTCTTCACTGATGCGCAGGTCCTGCGCAAGGCAGGTCTTCATCGCAGCAGCGTGCGGCGACACCCGCGGCGCCTGCGCGATCAGCGTGAGATCGGCGTTGACTACGCTCCAGCCCTGCGCATTCACGCGCGCCATCACTTCCCTGAGCAGCAGCCGGCTGGCGATGCCCTTGAACCGCGCGTCCGTATCCGGAAAAAGTTTGCCGATGTCGCCGCCGCCTATGGCGCCGAGCAGCGCGTCGCACAGCGCGTGAATCAGCACATCACCATCGGAGTGGGCGACGATGCGCCAGTCGCAAGGAATGAGAACACCGCCGAGCGTGACGCCACTGCCCGCTTCGATGCGGTGTGCGTCAAAACCGTGACCAATCCTGAACATTGACTGCGGACTCAAGGCTGCTGCTCCTGGCGCGCCAGCCAGAACTCGGCCAGATGCAGGTCTTCGGGGTAAGTCACCTTGATATTGCTCTCGCGGCCGCGCACCAGCCGCGGCTTGTAGCCGGCGCGCTCCATTGCGCTGGCCTCGTCGGTCACTTCCAGTCCGCGGTCCACACATTCGCGCAGCGCCGCCGTGAGCAGATCGAGCCGGAACATCTGGGGCGTCTGCGCACGCCAGATGAAGGCGCGATCCACCGTGGCCGCGACCTTGCCCTGCTTGGATTTCTTGAGCGTGTCGCTGACCGGCAGGGCCAGCAGTCCGCCATGCTGGTCGCCCGCCTCGTCGCGCAGACGTTCGATGTCGGCCCAGTCCACGCAGGGACGCGCGGCATCGTGAACCAGGACATAGACCTCGGAAAACCCGCGGCTGCGCTCGGCCACGACTTCAAGCCCCGCCAGCACGGAGTCCGCGCGCGCCACTCCGCCGGTGGTAGTCACGATCTTGGGATGGCGCGCGAGCGAAAGCTTTGCATAATCCTGATCGGACTTCGCCAGTACCAGCGCGACGCCATCGATCCAGCCCGCGTCGAGGAAAGGCGCCATGCTCCATTCCAGCAGCACACGGTCGCGCAGCGGCAGATATTGCTTGGGCCGCGGCTGGCCCATGCGCGAACCGCCGCCCGCGGCGGGAATGACAGCCCAGTAGCGCGGACCTGAATTCATCCCGGCTCCGCGTTCAGGGTTCGACGACAAGATAAAACGTCTCGCCCGGCCGGATCATGCCCATCGAGGTGCGCGCGCGCGCCTCGATGGCCTGCACGCCCGAATTGAGATCCGCGACTTCCGCATCCAGTGCCGCGTTGCGCGCTTTCAACTGGTCATTTTCCGCACGCTGCTCATTCACCTGCTTGCGCAACTGATGCGTGCTGGAGATGCCGCCATCCGCCACCCACAAACGCCACTGCAATCCGGCCAGCATGACGACGAGGGCGATGACGACGGCGCGGGACATGGCCTCAGAACTTCACCGGAAACGCATTCTTGCCGGGATAGCGTGCGCGGCTGCCGAGCTGACGCTCGATGCGCAGCAACTGGTTGTACTTCGCCATGCGGTCGGAACGGCACAGCGAACCGGTCTTGATCTGCGTCGCCGCCGTCCCCACCGCGATATCGGCAATAGTGACATCCTCGGTTTCACCCGAACGGTGCGACACGACGCTGGAGTAGCCCGCGTCAGTGGCCATCTGGATCGCCTCCAGGGTTTCGGTCAGTGTGCCGATCTGGTTGGGTTTGATCAGGATGGAATTGGCGATATTTTTCTTGATGCCTTCGCTGAGGATTGCCGTGTTGGTCACGAACAGATCGTCACCCACCAACTGCACTTTGCTGCCCAGCTTCTTGGTCAACAGCGCCCAGCCTTTCCAGTCGTTCTCCGCGCAGGCATCCTCGACCGAAATAACCGGATAACGGGCGCAGATTCCGGCGATGAAATCGGTGAACTGGTCGGGCGTGAACTCCTTGCCCTCGCCGTGCAGGTGATATTTGCCCTTCTGGAAAAACTCGCTGGAGGCTACGTCGAGCCCGAGGTAAATATCCTTGCCCACCTTGTAGCCCGCCTTTTCGATGGCTTCGAGCAGACATTCCAGCGCCGCCTCGTTGGACGGCAGGTTGGGCGCGAAACCGCCCTCGTCGCCCACGGCTGTGTTCAGCTTGCGCGCCTTGAGCACGCCCTTCAGCGTATGGAACACTTCGGCGCCATAGCGCAGCGCTTCGGAAAAACTCGGCGCGCCCACCGGCAGGATCATGAACTCCTGGATATCGACATTATTATCGGCATGTGCGCCACCGTTGATGATGTTCATCATCGGCACCGGCATCGTCACGCTGGAAATGCCACCCAGGTGCTGGAACAGGGGAAGGAAGTTTTCATCCGCCGCCGCCTTGGCGCTGGCGAGCGACACGGCGAGTATCGCGTTGGCGCCCAGGCGTGACTTGTTGGGTGTTCCGTCGAGTTCGATCATGCGGCAGTCCAGCGCCGCCTGATCCTGCGCATCCAGACCAATCACGGCCTTGGCAATCTCAGTCTCGACGTTCTTAACCGCCTTCCTGACGCCCTTGCCGAGATAGCGCTTCTTGTCGCCATCACGCAGTTCAACGGCCTCGCGCGTCCCGGTGGACGCACCGGAAGGCGCCGCCGCACGACCGCGCGCGCCGGAGTCGAGCACAACTTCCGCTTCTATGGTCGGATTGCCTCGTGAATCGATGATTTCGAGTGCGGTGACTTCAAGGATTTTCGACATGATTCAAAGAGCCTCAAACAAGCTGGGTTTCGAGTAATTTGTTTTTCTTGACGGCGCGGTCCAGTTCCATCAGCGTTTCCAAGAGGCTCGCGATATTCTTCAGTGGCAGCGAATTGGGCCCGTCACACAGCGCTTCTTCGGGCTTGGGGTGCGTTTCCATGAACAGGCCGGAGACACCGGCACCGACCGCTGCGCGCGCCAGCACCGGGATCATCTCGCGCATGCCGCCGGAAGCGTTGCCCAGCCCACCGGGCAGTTGCACGGTGTGCGTGCCGTCGAACACCACCGGGGCGAACTTGCGCATCACCGCGAGGCCGCGCATGTCGGCAACCAGGTTGTTGTAACCGAATGAAAACCCGCGTTCGCAGAGCATGAACTGGTGAGGCGCAACCGCTTTCATCTTCTCGATGACGTTGCCCATTTCCCAGGGGCTCATGAACTGGCCCTTCTTGACGTTGATCGGCCGGCCGGTGCGCGCGACGTTCTGCATGAAATTGGTCTGGCGGCACAGGAAGGCGGGCGTCTGGATCACGTCGATCACCGCGGCAACTTCCTTGAGCGGGGTGTCTTCGTGCACATCAGTCAGCACCGGCACGCCGATCTGCTTCTTCACCGCCTCCATGATCTTCAGCCCGCCTTCGAGGCCGGGGCCACGGTAGGACGTATGCGAGGAGCGGTTTGCCTTGTCGTAGGAGCCCTTGAAGATGTAGAGGATGCCGAGCTTCTTCGCGATGGGCGCGATATGGCCTGCCACATCCAGCGCCAGTTGCTGCGATTCCAGCGTGTCCGGCCCCGCGATCAGGAAGAGGGGATGTTCGATGCCAATATCGTGGCCGCAGAGTTTCATGCTGATTTCGCCTGTTGATTGACGGCCGCCTGATTGGCCAGATGGTGCGAACGCGCAGCTGCGACAAAACCGCCGAACAGCGGATGCCCGTCGCGCGGCGTGGAGGTGAATTCCGGATGGAACTGGCAGGCCACGAACCATGGATGCTCAGGCAGCTCGATCATCTCGATCAGCGAGCCGTCTTCCGATTCACCAGTCAGCGCCATGCCTTTCTGCGACAGCAGTTCGCGGTAATTGTTGTTGAACTCGTAGCGGTGACGATGCCGCTCGCTGATCAGTTCGGCGTTGTACAGCGCGCGTGACTTCGAGCCGGCTTTCAGGCGGCAGGTCTGCACGCCCAGGCGCATGGTGCCGCCCTTGTTCGACAGCGCCGTGCGCTGATGCACCGCGCCCATGGTGTCGCGCCACTCAGTCACCAGTGCGATCACCGGATGCGGTGACTTGGGCGCGAACTCTGTGCTGTGCGCGCCCTCCAGCCCGCAGATGTTGCGCGCGAATTCGATTGCCGCGACCTGCATACCCAGGCAGATGCCCAGGTAAGGAATTTTATTCTCACGGGCATAGCGTGCAGCTGCGATCTTGCCTTCCACGCCACGTTCGCCGAAGCCACCCGGCACCAGGATTGCATCCGCGCCTTGCAGCAAGCGCGCGCCCTGCCCTTGCACCGCTTCGGATTCGACGTAGCGAATCTTGACGCGAGTTTTTGTGTGCAGGCCGGCGTGGTAAAGCGCCTCGTTGAGCGACTTGTAGGCATCCGCAAGATCGACATACTTGCCGACCATCGCCACCTCCACCTCACAATCCATCTCGCTGCGGCCGTTGACCACGCGCTCCCACTGGCTCAGGTCCGCCTTGCGGCTGTCGAGGCCAAAGTGCTGCACGACCAGATCATCCAGTCCCTGCTGGTGCAGCCAGCCGGGGATCTTGTAGATGTCGTCCTGGTCGATCGCGGAAATCACTGCGGGATTGGGCACGTTGGTGAACAGCGCGATCTTGCGGCGCTCGGCATCCGGCAGCGCGCGCTCACTGCGGCACAGCAGGATGTCCGGCTGTATGCCGATGGAGCGCAGTTCCTTTACGGAATGCTGCGTAGGCTTGGTCTTGAGTTCGCCCGAAGCCTTGACGAAAGGCACCAGGGTCAGGTGCATGAACAGGGCATTCTTGTGGCCCAGTTCCACCGCCATCTGGCGGATCGCTTCGAGGAAGGGCAACGATTCGATGTCGCCCACCGTGCCGCCGATCTCGACCATGCAGATGTCCGCGCCCTGCGCGCCCATGCGGATGCGGGTCTGGATTTCGTCGGTGATGTGCGGAATGACCTGGATGGTGCTGCCGAGGTAGTCGCCGCGGCGCTCCTTCTCCAGCACGTTGCGGTAAATCTGGCCGGTGGTGACGTTGCTGTTGCGGCTGGTCTTACCGCGCAGGAAGCGCTCGTAATGGCCCAGGTCGAGATCGGTTTCGGCGCCGTCCTCGGTGACGAAGACCTCGCCGTGCTGGAACGGGCTCATGGTACCCGCATCGACGTTGATATACGGATCCAGCTTGATGATGTGGACCTTGAGTCCGCGCGATTCGAGGATCGCGCCCAGCGACGCGGCGGCGATGCCTTTGCCCAGCGAGGACACCACGCCCCCGGTTACGAAAATAAACTGAGTCTGCTGCGGCGTGTCAGACATGGCACTTGAGGGGAGTAGGTTTGGCGGATTTTACGGCATTGCCGCCCTGCCCCACAATGAAAACAGGACATTCCTCCCAAAGTTGCCCGCGCCCGGCGGGTTCCGTCAGGCCGACGGCAGCCGGTACGCCTTGAAATCCTCGCGCAGCTTCGTTTTCAGCAGCTTGCCGGTCGCGGTATGCGGCAACTGATCGACGAAGGCGACATCATCCGGCGTCCACCACTTGGCGATCTTGCCTTCATAGAATTTCAACAGTTCCGCCTTGCCGACCTCCTGCCCGGACTTCTTCACCACGATCAGCAGCGGCCGTTCGTCCCACTTGGGGTGGTGAACACCGATCACCGCCGCTTCCGCGACCGCCGGATGGCCCACGGCGATATTCTCTAGGTCGATCGAGCTGATCCACTCGCCACCGGACTTGATCACGTCTTTGGAGCGATCGGTGATCTGCACGTAACCGTCCTCGTCCAGCGTAGCGACGTCGCCGGTGGGGAACCAGCCGTCCTGCAGCGGATCGGCGTCCACCTTGTAGTAGCGGCCCAGTATCCATGGCCCGCGCACCAGCAGGTCGCCAAAAGCCTTGCCGTCGCGCGGCAGTTCCTTGCCCTCGCCGTCCACGATCTTGAGTCCTACGCCAAAAATCGGCCGACCCTGCTTGATCTCGACCGCGAACTGCTGCTCCTTGTCCAGCTTCAGGTGCTTTTCCTTGAGCGTGTTGTAGGTGCCCAGCGGCGACATCTCGGTCATGCCCCAACCGTGATGCAGCTTGACGCCATAATCGCGCTGGAACGCGGTCATCAGCGCCGGCGGGCAAGCCGAACCGCCCACGGTAGAGCGCCAGGGCGTGCTGAATTTGAGGTTATTTTTTTGCAGGTATTGCAGCAGTCCCAGCCACACCGTCGGCACGCCGGCAGAGAAGGTCACGCCCTCGGCTTCAAACAATTCGTAGAGACTCGCGCCGTCGAGGCCTGCGCCTGGAAACACGATCTTCGCGCCGGTCATCGCGCAGGAATACGGCGTGCCCCAGGCGTTGACGTGGAACATCGGCACCACCGGCAGCACCACGTCACGCGAGGACAGGCACATCACGTCGGGCATGACGGTGGCGTAGGCATGCAGCAGGGTCGAGCGGTGCGAAAACAGCACGCCCTTGGGATTACCCGTGGTGCCCGAGGTGTAGCACAGGCAGGCGGCAGTTTTCTCGTCGAACTGCGGCCAGGTGTAGTTATCGCTTTCGGCGGCGAGCAGGTCTTCGTAGCACAGCGGCGTCACGCCCTTGATCTGCGGCAGGTGCGCGCGATCCGTCATCGCCACCCAGCCTTTCACGGTCGGACACCTGGGCGCCAGCGCTTCCACCAGCGGCGCGAAAGTCAGGTCAAAAAATACGTACTGGTCTTCAGCATGGTTCACGATCCAGCCGATCTGTTCCGGGAACAGGCGCGGATTAACCGTGTGCGTCACCGCGCCCATGCCGGAAATCGCGTAGTACAGTTCGAAGTGCCGGTAACCGTTCCAGGCCAGCGTCGCCACGCGCTCGCCGGGCTTCACACCGAGCCGCGTCAGCGCATTGGCCAGCTTGCGCGTGCGCACGTGGGCATCGTGATAGGTGTAGCGATGAATGCTGCCGTCTTCCACCGTGCGCGAAACGATTTCGGTGTCGCCGTGATACTGGTCCGCATGCGCCAGCAGCGCGGAAATCATCAGCGGCAGATCCATCATCAATCCTTGCATCTCTACTCCTCCATATTGTTTTCGCAAGCTGCGCCGATTGTGCATCAGGCCCACTGCCGCCGTCAGTCTGCGCTGCCCGTTTCTTCAGGTTGCCAGCACTGCCTGAATCCGGACTGCGCGCACAGCGCCTGCCATGCCGCCGTGCACCAGAAATCGCCTACTGCCAGCAATTCATGACCGCGATACAGCAACGGCGTGCGCACTCTGATCCACGGCGGCACGGCGGCTTCCTGGAACAGGTTTTTCAGACTGCGTGTATGCGCGGAACCGGCTGGCTTGATGCGCTCGCCGCCCTGCGCAAAACGAACGGCGAGCAAGAACGGCAGCGCCGATGCGGCACCGAAAACAAGGCTGCCACAACCCGGCGGCAGACGCAGCGCGCCAAGCCCATTCCATTGCAATTCGACGCCGGCGGGTGGGGGCGGCAAGGGCGTCATCGCGTGGAGATCGTCGCGGTAACGGCGCAACTCGTAATCGCCGCAGTGCAGTAGGGGTTGTGCGTCTTCGTCCGCCCGCAACACTTCACGCTGCAAGCGTTCCAGCGCATCGGCGCCGGGAGCCTGAAACCCGCGCTGCCGCAGCCAGTAGCGCAGCAGGTTGCGGCGGCGCACGGGACGCAAATCTAGCAGCGCTGCCACGCTCAGGGCTTCAGCGTGCGCGGCCTTGAGCAAATCCCCCGCCGCCAATTCGTCCAGCAGTTCCACCGCCTCGCCACAGTGCGCCGCGGCCTGGGCCAGTTGCGCGCCCGCCTGCGGCCAGCGCGTGCGCAGGCGCGGCAGGATTTCCGCGCGCAGCCAGGAACGCGCATAACGCGGCTCGCGATTGTGCGGGTCTTCGATCCAGCCCAGGCGGTGCCATTGCGCGTACTTGAAAAGCGCGTCGCGTGGCACCTTCAGCAGCGGCCGCCACAGGCGGCCCGGCGCGAACTCCGCCAGCGGCCGCATCGCCGCCAGCCCGCTCACGCCGGTGCCGCGCAGCAGGCGCAGCAGCACTGTCTCCGCCTGATCGTCCTGGTGATGGGCCGTGACCAGCAGATCGCCGGGGTGCAGGCTCGCGCGCAGGGCGGCATAGCGTACCTCGCGCGCGGCGGCCTCTGGGCCGTCGGCATGCGCCGGATTCACCGCGACATGCAGCACCTCCAGTTCGACGCCTAGCGCCGAGCACTGTGCAAGGCAATGCGTCTGCCAGTCGTCGGCGAGCGCCTGCAAGCCATGATGCACATGCAGCGCACGCAAACCCGGCACGCGCAGCTTGGCGAGGCGGTGCAACAGAACCGTGGAATCGAGCCCACCGCTATAGGCGATGCAGACGCGCGTAGCCGGCGCCAGCGCGGGCAGATCGGGAAAAGTGAAAAAGTCGCTCACGCTGCAAGATTAGCAGCCGCGAAGCGCGGGTTTGTTCACCCGCTCCGCGATAACTGGATTTCAGGTAGTGTCTCAGTTTGAATTCCGGAATGCTTGACCGCTCAGGCTGGCGGCGCGACACTCGCGCGCATGAAAACACCCAAGCGCCCACGCGACACCAACCAGCTCGCCAAGTTTATCGTGGACGTGGCAACAGGTGATGTTGAGGATGCTCCGCGCAAGGCGGATGCAGACAAAGACCCCGCAGCGGTGGCATTGGGGCGCAAGGGGGGCTTGAAGGGCGGCAAGGCTAGGGCCGAAGCCCTAAGCCCTAAGAAGCGCAGCGAAATTGCTAAGAAGGCTGCGGCGGCTCGCTGGAAAAAGCCTTAAAGGTCTAACTCAGTCTGGCCACCGAATCTTTCGGCAATTTTGTTCTCGTATTCTATCTTCGTCGTTGATGATTCTGTCATTTCCAAGACACGGCCAATCTGCATGCGCAATGCTCTGGCCCC
>JBOICL010000496.1:0-2780 GCA_050740055.1 Stenotrophobium sp. | reverse complement strand
GGCGACGCGGATCACCACATCGCCCGCGCCGAGATCCTTGAAGGAGAGTTCTTCGACACGCGCCTGCGTGGATTTTTCGACCTGATGGATGCGCAGCGCCTTGAAAGTGGACATCGTTCGATTCCGGCAGAATATCGGGACGCCGATTCTGCCAGACCCGACACCTTCCATGCCGCAATTCACGCGCAATCCGCCGTTCAACGAATCCGAGCTGCAGCCCACGCCCATCGCGCAACTGGAGCGCTGGCTGGCCGACGCGGCGGCGGTGGCTATGCAGGAGCCGACGGCGATGACCCTGTGCACCGTTGGCGCAGATGGCAAACCGTCCGCGCGCATCGTGCTGTTCAAGGGCTTTTGTGGCGACGGGCTGACCTTCTACACCAACCACGAGAGCCACAAGGGCCAGGACCTCGCAGCACATCCCGAGGTCGCTCTGGTGTTCTGGTGGGACAAGCTGGAGCGCCAAGTGCGCATCGAAGGCCGCGCGGAAAAACTGCCGCCGGAAATCGCGCGCGAATATTTCTACACGCGACCGCGCGCGTCACAACTTGGGGCGCTGACCTCGCAGCAGAGCCGCGTCGTCGCCACGCGCGCCGAACTCGATGCGCGGATGGATGTGAATGAAAAGAAATACGAGGGCCATGACGTGCCGTTTCCGGCATTCTGGGGCGGCTACCTGGTGCGCCCGCAGCTGGTGGAGTTCTGGCAGGGCCGTCGCGGACGCCTGCATGACCGGCTGCAATACCGGCGCGCCGGCAGCGGCTGGAACATCGAGCGGCTGGAGCCTTGAGCGTCGCCCGCCCGCGACACGGCGTTTTTGCGGAGCAAAACGGGTGCGGAAGCGGGCGGTTGGGTGCCAACCTTCGCGATTGTCGCGGGCTTCGAGTGCCTCCCGGCTTCGCCCCGGCCAAGCCATCCGGCTTGGCGTTCGCCAGCATGGACTGCCACTGGCAGTCCATGAAATCCTGGCTCACCCCATTGCCCTTCGGGCAAGCACCGTGTCGGCACCCGCTCTTCGCATGCTGAGTAAAATATTGTTTAATTTTATTTATTAAATATAAAATAATACTATATTTAGCAACACATTCTCTAGGCAAAAACATCTGAGCGGGTGGCGCATCAATGCGCCCCGCACCAATAAAAACGCCGGCGGATTTCTCCACCGGCGCAATCGACTTCTTCTTGATGTGGCTGCTTTAGACGACAGCGACGTCTTCGGCCTGCAAGCCCTTCTGGCCCTGCACAACATTGAACTGCACCTGCTGGCCTTCCTGCAGCGTGCGGTAACCTTCCCCTGTGATGGCGCGGAAGTGGACGAACACATCATCGCCTGCGGCGCGCTGGATGAATCCATAGCCCTTGGCGTTGTCGAACCACTTCACGGTGCCGGTCTCGCGATTAGCCATAAGTAAACAACCTTCCTTCTCAAAACAGACGGCTGCCGCCGCCTAAATAAAAGCGGCCAAGACTTGAGTGAAAAGTCCGGGCCGCGACCCCTGAGCCTAAGCTCGAAAGCTACTCTACAGATTTTTTTTTAATTCTGCGAACAGGCATTTAAGGGCACGAAAACAGCCCTGGCGCGCCAACCTGAAGGCTTTGCGAACCGGCGCTGCGTCTATATATTCCGCTACTGAAATCTGGAGATACCGTAATGACGCTGCGCCAGTTCGCCGCCCTCGCAATATTCTTCGCCCTCGGCGGCATTGCATCCTGCGCCACCTCGCCGCTGGGCCGCAGCCAGCTGATGCTGGTGTCGCCGGAGCAGATGGACCAGATGGGCGCGCAGTCCTTTGCCGAGATGAAACAGAAAACCCCGGTTACACGCGATGCGCGCACCTCGGCCTACGTCAACTGCGTGGCGCTCAACATCACCAGCCAGCTCGACGACGGCCGCAACTGGGAAGTGCAGGTGTTCGACGATCCGCAGGTCAACGCCTTCGCCCTGCCCGGCGCCAAGATCGGTGTCTATGCCGGGCTGCTGAAAGTGGCGGTGAACCAGGACCAGCTCGCGGCGGTGATCGGCCACGAGGTCTCGCATGTGCTCGCGGGTCATGGCGCGGAGCGCGTATCGGAGCAGATGGTGGCGCAGGGCGTGTCGCAGGTCGCGGGCGCGGCCACCGGCATCGATCCGCAGATGTTCGGACTCGCCAGCAACGTGTTCTTCCTGCTGCCGCATTCGCGCACGCAGGAAAGCGAGGCGGACATGCTCGGCATGGACCTGATGTCGCGCGCCGGATTCGACCCACGCCAGTCTGTCGCGCTATGGCAGAACATGATGGCCGCTGGCGGCGGCAAGCCGCCGGAAATGCTCTCTACGCACCCATCGGACGAGACGCGCATCCAGCAGCTGCAAAACCGCCTGCCGCAGGACCTGCCAGTCTACGAACAGGCGCGCGCGCAGGGACGCAAGCCGCGCTGTTCTTGAAGAAAGTGCTGAGTGCTAAGTGCTCAGCACTCAGCACTAACATAATGACAGGCCGCCGCCGAACCGTTGGCCAGCGTATGCACATGCGGCGCTTGGCGGCTGCATCGCTCATCGGCCATCGGGCAGCGCGTGGCGAACACGCAGCCGGGCGGCGGGTTTGAAGGGCTGGGAATCTCGCCTTCCAGGATCTGCCGCTTGCGCCGGTCAGACCGCACACCGAGGGCTCCCGGAATCGACGACAGCAGGGCCTTGGTATAGGGATGCGCCGGCGCGCTGAACAACTGCTCACAGTCCGCCTGCTCCATCATGCGGCCCAGATACATCACCAGCACGCGCTGGCTGAGATGGCGCACCA
>JBOICL010000495.1:0-4589 GCA_050740055.1 Stenotrophobium sp. | reverse complement strand
GCGTGAGCTTCCATTCGGGCCGCAGCGATTCCCGCATCTTGGTGGCGCTGGCGAGATCGTGCGCTTTCACACCTCCTTCGCAGGGAACGCAGCGGCGCTGGGCTAACTCGGTCATGTTTTATCTCCTGGGATGATGCGCCATGCTATCGCGGTTCTGCGCAAATCCGCACCGCTTCAGCAGCGGCTTTGCGTGGTGCGTATTATTGCCGCACGATAGCACCAGAAGTTCAAAGGCGAAAAACATGACTGCGAGTGCCACCAACCTGATCTGGATTGATTTGGAAATGACCGGCCTGGTGCCGGAAGTTCACCGCATCATCGAGATTGCCACGCTGGTCACCGATCAGGATCTCAATTTACTGGCGGAAGGGCCGGTCATGGCCGTCCACCGATCCAGCGCGGACCTGTCAGCGATGGACGCATGGAATATCCACCAACACGGCAAGTCCGGCCTGACGCAGCGCGTGCGTGAAAGCAGCGTCACGGAAGCCGAAGCGGAGCGTTTGACGCTGGAGTTCCTGCGTCAGTGGGTTCCCGCTGGCAAGTCACCGATGTGCGGCAACTCGATCTGCCAGGACCGCCGTTTTCTCGCGCGCTGGATGCCGTCGCTGGAAAAACATTTCCACTATCGCAACCTGGATGTGAGCACGTTCAAGGAACTATGCAGCCGCTGGACGCCAGAAATCGCCAAGGGTTTCAGCAAGCATTCCACGCATCTGGCGATGGATGACATCCACGATTCCGTGGCGGAGCTGCGCTATTACCGGCAGCATTTCATCCGCATGCCGGCCTAAATCGTTACGCGCACGCGCGCACCGCCCAGCGGTGATTTCTCAAGGCGGATGGTGCCTTCGTAAGCCCTGATGATTTCAGCGGCCGCGGACAGGCCGATGCCCTGTCCCGGCGTCTGGCTGTCGGCGCGCACGCCGCGTTCCAGCAGCGCTTCCGCGTCTTGCGGAAAACCGGGGCCGTCATCATCCACGCAGAGCACGACGCGCTGGTTTTCAGCGGTGGCGCCGAGGCGCACCTGGCCACGGCACCATTTGGCGGCGTTGTCCATCAGGTTGCCGAGCAGTTCATAGAGATCGCCCTCATCCGCGCGAATGCTGAAACCGGGATCGATGGCGATGTCGAACTGTAAGCCCTTGCCGGCATATACCTTGCTCAGTGCGCTGCTGATTTTTTCGATGATGGGGCGCAGTGCTAGAGGCGCGGAAAGCGTATGACGGCCGGCGGTGGCGGCCTTGCGCAACTGGTAATCGGTGATCTGCTGGATGCGGCCGACAGGCTCGCGCAGACGTTCGCGCGCCGCGGGTTCAAGCTGATCCTCCTCGGCCAGGCCATGCAGGATGGCGAGTGGCGTCTTGAGGCTGTGCGCAAGATCGCCCAGCGCGTTGCGGTAGCGCGTCTGCTGATTGCGATCCGCCAGGATCATGCTGTTGAGCGCCAGGGTCAGCGGCATCAGCTCACTGGGATAGCTGCTTTCGATCTGCGACTGTTTGCCGGTCTCGACGCCTTGCAGTTCGCCGATCAGCTTGCGCAGCGGTGTGAGGCTCCAGCGCAGTACCAGGATCTGTGCGGCGAGCAGGGTCAGCGCAGCGCCGCCCAGCCAGCCCCAGAGCGTGCGCCGGAACACGGTGAGCTGGCGCTGGAAATCGGTATCGTCATCGAGCACCAGCAGCGTGTAGCGACGCGGTGCATCCTTGCGGTCCAGCCAGCGCAGACCGAAGCTGAGCGAAAATTCGCCATCCTGCTCCTGGAAATTCCAGGCGCCGACATCGAGCGGTATCGGCATCGGCCAGTCGTCCGCAAGACTCGGCGAGCCCCAGATCAGGCCGCCGCGTTCATCCACGATCGCAGCCTCGAGTTCTGACTGTGGATTGGCCAGACGCGGGTCCGGCAGGCGCGCGGCAGGGACTGACAGATCGCCGTTTTCATTGGGCTCCGCTGCGCCGAGCAGTGCGAACACCAGGCCCTCCATCTTGCTGCGCTGGGCTTGCAGCGCGCTGCTGCGGAACGCTTGTTCCAGCCCCGCGCCGCACAGCGCGATGAATGCGGTGAGCACGATGGAGGCGGCGACGAGCTGGCGGGTGCGGAGGGAGGTCATTGCCCGGCCAGAATAGCGGCGAACCTTGACCGGCGCATCACTTGTTGCGCGGCAGATCCCAGCGGTAGCCCTGGCCGCGCAGGGTGGTGATCGGGTTGAGCGTGCCTTCCGGATCGAGCTTGGTGCGCAGGCGTTTGATGAAGACTTCGATGACGTTGCTGTCGCGTTCTTCGTCTTCGGTGTAGAGGTGTTCGGCGAGTTCGGTCTTGGAGATGACCTTGCCGGCGTGAGTCA
The DNA here is from genome assembly GCA_050740055.1 of Stenotrophobium sp. GTDB lineage: Bacteria > Pseudomonadota > Gammaproteobacteria > Nevskiales > Nevskiaceae > Stenotrophobium. The sequence continues at coordinate 2,248 of JBOICL010000495.1, read as the reverse complement.
GCAGGTACTCGAGCACGCGGTATTCAAAGCTGGTGAGTTCGACCACCTTGCGGCTCACGCTGACGGTCTTGGAGCCGGTATCCAGCACGATGGAGCCGGATTCGAGCTGCGGCTGCGCCCATCCGCCGGAGCGGCGCAGCAGGGCGCGTGTGCGCGCGAGCAGTTCTTCCTTGTGGAAGGGTTTGACCAGATAGTCGTCGGCGCCGGCTTCGAGGCCTTCCACCTTGCTCTGCCAGCCGTCGCGCGCGGTGAGGATCAGGATGGGGTAGTTGCGGCCGGCTTTGCGCGCCCCGCGAATGACGTCGATGCCGGATTTGCGCGGCAGGCCCAGATCGATGATGGCGATATCCACCGGATATTCGCTGGCCATGTAGAGGCCCTGCTCGCCGTCGGCGGCGTTATCCACGGCGAAGCCTTCCAGCGTGAGCACCGCAGTCACCATCGCGCGCAGCGCGGTGTCGTCTTCAATGACCAGGGCACGCATGTTTTCTTCTAGTGTGAGGGAGTAGGCGTTGGCGCGGGCACGGCGGGCGATGGTGCGGGTGCAGGCGCCGGGACCAGCACGATACTGACCTCACCCTTCTTGAGCAGCTTGACGCGATAGCCGCCGTCCACACGGTCCACCGCGAGCACGCGGCCGCCACCGCCCTGCTTCTGCGCGATGTGCGCCGCTTCGCTGGCGGACATGTGCCCTTCGCGGTGCGGCCGATGGCCCTCACGACGCGGCTTGTCGGCATGATCGCCCGGCGCGGAATAGGCGGGCTGGAAAACCAGCCCGCCGGCGAGAATCGCGAAGATGGCGGCGGTGCGGCGCATGTCAGAGCCTAGTTTAACCACACCGGATCAATAGCTCACGGGCTGCACGTTGACCTGCACCTGCACACGGCGGCCGGGGTCGTAGGGCATGCGCGTGTTGTACAGGCGGCCGTTGTAGCGGTAGGTGACGTTGTAGCCGTCGAGTCGCTGGTCGTAATAGGTGTTGTATACGGTGTCGCAGCGGGTCTGGTAGCTGACCTGTTCGCCGCCTCCGTAATACCCGCCCTGCTGCGCGCCGATGTTGGCACCGATCACCGCGCCGAGCGCGGTGGCGACATCGCGGCCGCGGCCGCCGCCAATCTGGTGGCCGGCGACGCCGCCGATGATGCCGCCAAGGATCGTGGCGGCGACGTTGGGGTGGGGCGGCTCGCGGTAGGCGACGCGTTCATTGCGGCATTCCTGCTGCGGCTGCGAAACCTGCACCTGGCGGTAGATCGGCGTGCTGCTCACGACCTGCGCGTAGACGGTATTGCTGTAGCCGCCGTCCTGATAGCTGTCGTAGCTGTCTCCATCGTCCCAGTCGCGCTCGCCGGCAAATGCCGGCACAGCGGCGGAAACCGCGACCAGACCCGCCAGCAGGGTGGTGAATGTCAGCTTGTTCATGGCCTGTTCTCCTTGCGTTTGCCCGCATTTCCGCGGGACTGACGACAGGCTACGCAGGCAAACTGAATTGAACCTGAATTCACGGTTCTTTACGTGCTGCTTCCGTCATTTCTGGCTGGTATCGGCGAAACGCTTGAGCGTGTTCGGCGAGAAGTAATCGGGCGATGCATCCCAGTCGTACTGGATCAGCTGCCTTTCCTCGTTGGTCATGTTGATGATGACGTAGCGGCGCGACTGCAGGTCGTAATGCACCTGCACGCCGTTTACGACCACGGGGACGTTGGCAAAGTTGATCAGGTGCGACTCGGCGGTGCGCCAGAACTGGTCGCGGTCGTCGTACATGTCTTCCAGCAGCACGATCCAGCTGTCCTCGTCGAGATAGAACGTGCGCCGCTTGTAGCGGTGGTTGAAGCCGGGCCGCAGTTCCGCCTCGATGATCCAGACGCGGTGCAGTTCGTAGCGCGCGAGGTCCTGGTTGATGTGACCCTGCTTGACGATATCCTTGTATTTGAGCTTGTTGCTGTAAATCATGTAGCTGTTGTACGGCACCAGCATTTCCTTCTTGCCCAGCAGCTTGATGGTGTAGCGGTCCAGCGGGCCGTTGAACATGTCGATCTGGTCGTGCGTCATCAGGCCATCGAACAACGGATTGTCATAACCGACTTCACCAATGCGACGTACGCGACCCACCGCAGGGCTGAAGAACCACACGCCGGTCTGATTCTTGATGCGGTCAATTGGCACATGCAGCAAGTGCGCTTCGCCTGCGAGATTGGGTGGTGCGATGGTTTTGGTGAGGGCGTAAACGTTCATGCCCTTCATATTGTCC
>JBOICL010000494.1:0-1918 GCA_050740055.1 Stenotrophobium sp. | reverse complement strand
CACCGGCACCACGCTGACCGTCGATGGCGGCATGATTGGCTGCGGCGGTCTATAAACGGTTCATGCGATAAAGGAGAACACCATGTCTATTGCCCAGATCAACGGCCAGAAACTGTATTACGAAGATACCGGCGGCAAGAACCCGGCGGTGATTTTTTCGCATGGCCTGCTGATGGATCACAGCATGTTCGCGCCGCAGGTCGATGCGCTGCGCGGCCGTTACCGGGTCATCACCTGGGACGAGCGCGGTCACGGCCAGACCAACGATGCCGCTGCGCCCTTCAGCTATTACGATTCGGCGGATGATCTGGCCGCGCTGCTCAAGCATCTGGGCGTAGACCAGGCCGTGCTGGCGGGCATGTCACAGGGCGGTTATCTCTCGCTGCGCGCCGCGCTGCGCCATCCGCAGATCGTGCGCGCGCTGATCCTGATCGATACGCAGGCTATGCCGGAAGCGGCAGCGACGCTGCCCTACTACAAGCAGATGATCGAACTCTGGGCCACGCAGGGACTACAGGATCAACTGGCCGCGACCATCGAGAGCATCATCCTCGGCGCGGGCTATGCCGATGCGCCGGCGTGGAAAGCGAAATGGAAAACCGTGCGCCCGGCCAACTTGATGCAACTCTTCAACACGCTGGCCACTCGCGATGACATCAGTGAAAAAATCGGCCAGATCAAGGTGCCCGCGCTGGTGATCCACGGCGATGCCGACGCCGCAATCCCGCTGGCGCATGCGCAGGACATGTGCAAGCGGTTGCCCAATGCCCGGATCGAAGTGATCAAGGGCGCGGGCCACGCATCCAACCTAACCCATCCTGGTGCCGCCAATCCGTTGATCGAACGATTCCTGGCGGCGCTTTAGGAAAGTCTGCGCAGGTACGACGCGAGTTCTGCAGGGCCGCCGCCGTCGCCTTGAAGACCGGGTGGCACGGCACGCACCCGCGCCTTGCAGCACGCTTACGGCGGCGCGAAGTCGCCGGCGGGGGGCGGCGGCGCGAAGTCGCCGGCATGCGCACTGGCAGGATTCAGATACTGTACGACCCGCCCGGTGTGCGTATCCGAAATCTCGACCGTGGGAATGCCGATGCCGCTGCCCGGATCCGGCAGCCAGCAGGGGTTGATGCCGCGGATGCCGGACTGGCGGTCGCCGGAGGGCGGCGGATCCTGGCCATTGTGGTCGCCAGTGGGCGCCGGTTCATAGTCCAGCGTGACGCTCTGGCCGGGTCTGATCGACACTCTGTGGCGGACTAGGGTACTGCCCTGGTCGTCATGCACCATCAACAGGCCGCTGCAGTTGGTCGGCGGATAGCCGATCACATCTGGATGCTCGTAGCAGGTCAGATGCAGGTGCAGGGTCTGGTCCGTTGCGACGCTGGCCAAGCCGAATACGGGCGGACCGGAAGCGGCCAGCGCGCTCGGTGCAGCGGCAAGACCGATGGCGCCGAGCAGCATGACCGCGAAGGATGCAGGCATTCTTGTTCCAAAAATTTGCATGAGCAGTACTCCCTTTGCAGTGAGGCCGGCCAAAAGGGCGGAAGCGGCCGGGCGCGCTCCTTGTGCGCGCTTCAAAGTTATGATCCAGACAGTGGAGATTTGCAAGGGTGTAGTGTGCGCTGCGTCACACTATCGGGAGAATATTTTGGTCCTTTTGCCGCATGCGGAAATCGAGGTCATCAAGGGCGTGGGCCACGCATCCAATCTGACGCATGCAAAAGACGTAACGCCGCTGATCGAGCGCTTTCTGGCGAAGCTCTAAGCGGCACGTCACCCGCTCTAGAGTATTTGCACTACGTGGTGGTTAATATTTATCGACTTAAATTAATTATAGTCAATATTTATAAACAGAACGCGCTTTGATATGGGGTTTGAGGCGCAGTGGAACGGTAGATGCACTTAAGCTGACGGCGCGCATCTC
>JBOICL010000493.1:0-1950 GCA_050740055.1 Stenotrophobium sp. | reverse complement strand
GGACATGGCGACGTTCATGAAACGGTCCACCATCAGCAGGCCGGTTTCCTTGTCCACTTCGTATTTCACCGGCGGGCCATAGGCCGGAATCTCGATGACGACGTAAAACTCGTTGGTGGCCTTTTCGCCGGGACCCAGTGCTTCAAAACCCATGGTGTTGCCTCTTGTGTCAGTGAAATGAAAACCGCGCGGCGCGCGGCTGAAGATGCGGGGGTCAGAGTTTAAACTCGCTGCCGGTTTTTTTGGGCACGGCGATGTTTTTCAGGCGCACATAGCGCGGCAGGCCGTTGACATAGGGCGGGTAGTCCTCGCCCTGGATCAGCGGCAGCAGGTAGCGGCGGCATTGCGCGGTGATATGAAAACCGTCGCCGCTGATGAAGTCGCGCGGCATTTTTTTCTCGACATTGGCGACCTGGTCCAGCGCGGCCTCGCCGATATGCCACTCAAACGGCTCGTCGCGCGTGCGCACGATCACCGGCATCACGCCGGACTTGCCAGCGAGCGCCATCTCCACTGCCGCCTGGCCCAGCGCATAGGCGTGTTCGACGTCGGTCCTGCTGGCGATGTGGCGCGCCGCGCGCTGGAGATAATCCGCCACCGCCCAGTGATACTTGTAGCCGAGTTTCGATTTCACCAGCTTGGCCAGCATCGGCGCGAGGCCGCCGAGCTGCGCGTGGCCGAAGGCATCCTGTGTGCCGGCTTCGGAGAGAAAGCGGCCGTCGGCGGTGCGCAGACCCTCCGAGGCGACGATCGCGCAGTAGCCGTGTTTCTTTACGCTGGCGTCTACGCGCGCGAGGAATGCGCCCTCGTCGAAGAAGATTTCGGGGAACAGGATGATCTGCGGCGCATCGCCTTCGTGTTCAGCGGCGAGACCGCCGGCGGCGGCGATCCAGCCGGAGTGGCGGCCCATCACTTCCATGATGAAGACCTTTGTGGACGTTTTTGCCATGCTGGAAACGTCGTAACCCGCCTCGCGGATCGACACGGCGACATATTTGGCGACGGAGCCGAAACCCGGACAGCAGTCGGTAGTCGGCAGGTCGTTGTCCACGGTCTTGGGGATGTGGATGGCCTGCAGCGGATAGCCCATCTCGCCGCAAATATGCGACACCTTGAGGCAGGTGTCGGCGCTGTCGCCGCCGCCGTTGTAAAAAAAGTAGCCGATGCCGTGCGCGCGGAAAACGTCCACCAGCCGTTCGTACTCGGCCTGGTGCTTGTCGAAGCCCTTGAGCCGATAGCGGCACGAGCCGAAAGCACCGGAAGGCGTGTGGCGCAGCGCGGCGATGTCCGCGTCGGATTCCTGCGAGGTGTCGATGAGGTCCTCGGTCAGCGCGCCGATGATGCCGTTGCGGCCGGCGTAGACCTTGCCGATCTGCTGCGGGAACTTGCGCGCGGTTTCGATCACGCCCGCCGCGGAGACATTGATCACGGCCGTGACACCGCCGGACTGTGCGTAAAAGGCGTTGCGTGGCATCTGTGCAGGGCGTGTGGGTTCGTGCTAAGTGCTTTAGTCTAATGGAGAAAGGCGCAGCGCCGCCATAAATCCGTTGACGCCATGCGGGGCAACGGTTACTTTCAAGACTCGCGGCAGGGAGGCCCGCCTCAGGCCGCCGCAAACTCCGAACTCGAACACAGGCTTAACGACTCATGAGAATTGTTCTGCTGGGCGCACCCGGCTCAGGCAAGGGCACGCAAGGCGAAAAGCTGGTCGCGCACTATCGCGTGCCGAAGATTTCCACCGGCGACGCCCTGCGCGTCGCGGTCAAGGCCGGCACCGAACTCGGCAGGAAGGCGAAGACGGCGATGGATGCCGGCAAGCTGGTCGCCGACGAGATCGTGATCGGTATCGTCGAGGAGCGTTTGCAGCACGCCGACACCGCGCACGGATTCATCCTCGACGGCTTTCCGCGCAACGTCACCCAGGCCAAGGTGCTCGACGCCATGCTGGAG
>JBOICL010000492.1:0-1288 GCA_050740055.1 Stenotrophobium sp. | reverse complement strand
AGCCGGAACTGCATGCGCTGATGCTTGGCGGGCTGTTCCAGCTGCGCTCCATGCGCGTGGCCACGCACGCCGCTGTCAACGAAACCGTGGAGGCCGCCGCCCTGCTCGGCAAGGACAAGTTGCGCGGACTGGTCAACGCGGTGTTGCGGCGCTATCAGCGTGAAGGCGCCGCGCTGGAAGCGCTGCTGCCCACGCATCCCGCCAAACAATTTTCTTGTCCCGGCTGGCTCGCCGACCGGATCCAGACCGACTGGCCACAGAGCTGGCAGGCCGTGCTCGCCTCCGGCAACGAGCAGGGGCCGCTGACGCTGCGCGTGAACCGCCGCCGGCTGACGCGGGAGGCCTATCTGCTGCGGCTGGATGCGGAAGGCATTGCGGCCCGCGCCGTGACGCACGCGGGCGACGCGGTGATGCTGGATGCACCAAGGCCGGTGCAGGAAATCCCCGGCTTTTCCGATGGCCTCGTATCCGTGCAGGACGCTTCCGCGCAGTTCGCGTCGGAACTGCTGGACGCGCAGCCCGGCATGCGCGTGCTCGACGCCTGCGCCGCCCCCGGCGGCAAAACTGCGCATCTGCTGGAACGCGTCGATGATCTCGACCTTATGGCGCTGGACAAGGACGCGCAGCGCCTCAAGCGCGTGAGTGACACCCTGCGGCGCCTGCATCTCGACGCGCATCTTGTGGCCGGAGACGCCGGCGATCCGCGCGACTGGTGGCATCACAATCCTTTCGACCGCATCCTGCTCGACGCGCCCTGCTCAGGCACAGGCGTGATCCGCCGCCATCCCGACATCAAGTGGTTGCGCCGGCATACCGACATCGCACAACTGGCCGACGCGCAGTCGGCGCTGCTCAAATCGCTGTGGCCGCTGCTCGCGCGCGGCGGCGTGCTGGTTTACGCCACCTGCTCTATCCTCAAGGCGGAGGGCGAGAGCGTGGTGAAGGGTTTTCTCAAACATCATCCCGATGCCAAGCACCTGCCCATCGCCGCCGAATGGGGCGAGACCTGCACCGTCGGCCGCCGCATCGCGCCGGGTGGCGCCTTCGACGGGTTTTATTACGCGAAACTGGTGAAGCCGTAAGCTCGTCCATCCATCAGGAGGCACCACCATGACCGACACCATCCGCGCCTACGCCGCGCAAAAATCAGGCGGCGCGCTCGAAGCGTTTTCCTATGAACCCGGCGCGCTGCATCCGGAGCAGGTGGAAATCCGCGTCGAGTATTGCGGCATCTGCCATTCCGACCTGTCGATGCTCGACAACGAGTGGCGGCGCACGGCGTATCCCT
>JBOICL010000491.1:0-6262 GCA_050740055.1 Stenotrophobium sp. | reverse complement strand
CCGCGCAACTTGTCCTTGCCGAGCAGGGCGGCGGCCTCCACGGTTTCGTTGACAGCGGCGTGCGTGGCCACGCGCATGGAGCGCAGCTGGAACAGCCCGCCAAGCATCAGCGCATGCAGTTCCGGCTCCTTGTTCAGCGGTTTTTCCATCATCCGCGCCAGCAGCGCGGCCAGCAGCGAATGGTCGCGCAGCACGCCGTAACTCAGCGCACGCAGCAGGGAAAGCTGTTGCGGCGAGTAGCCTGCGGTAGAGGCTTGGGCCAGTGCGTTGTCGAGATTCATGCCCGCCATCACGCGCGCGACGGCGCGCGCGGCCTCGACGCGAACCTCAGCGGAACCGGGCGCCGGCAAGGTCTTTCCGCTGCGCAGCGTCCGCCGCGCCGATTGCACGCCCGCCCGGCCATTGCAGTTGCTGGATACTGAGCACGCCGCCGCCGCAAGCGACGCGGATGCCTTGATCGCCAGCGCTGATTACTGCGCCGTGCTCGGCTTGAGTGTCTTGAGATTGCGCGTGCGCGGCGTGGATGCGTATGCGCTCGCCGCCCAACTCGGCCCAGGCCACCGGCACTGGGTTATAGCCGCGCACGCGCCGCGCCAGTTCATCGGCGGACAGCGACCAGTCCAGCCGCGCCTCGTCCTTGCTGACTTTCTTCGCGTAGGTAGCGCCATCCTGCGGCTGTGGCTGTTCGCGCAATTCGCCGCGCACGAATTGGTCCAGCGCCTGCACGATCAGGCGCGCGCCCAGCGACGCCAGTTCATCGTGCAGCGTGGCGGCGGTGGTGTCGCCGGTGATCGGCAGGGTCTCCCTGAGCAGCATCGGGCCGGTGTCGAGGCCCGCATCCATGCGCATGATGGTGACGCCGGTTTCGGTGTCGCCTGCGAGTATCGCGCGCTGGATCGGTGCCGCGCCGCGCCAGCGCGGTAGCAGGGAGGCGTGGATGTTGAAACAGCCGTGTCGCGGAATGCCCAGCGCGGCCGGCGGCAGGATCAGGCCGTAGGCGACCACCACCATCAGCTCCGCGCGCAGCATGCGCAGGTCGTCCTGTGCCTCCGCGTTCATCTTGGGCGGCTTGAAGGTGGGCAGGTTCAGCACCAGCGCGCGCTGCGCGACCGGCGAGGCGGTGAGCTTCTGGCCGCGTCCGGCGGGGCGGTCGGGCTGGGTGAAAACGCCGGCGATGGCGTGGCCGGCGGCATGCAGGGCATCGAGCGCGGTCACGGCGAATTCCGGCGTGCCGGCGAAGGCGATCCTCATGCTTCGCGGGCCTTCTTTTCGAGTTTCTTGCGCAAGCGCTCGCGCTTGAGGCTGGACAGGTAGTCGATGTAGAGCTTGCCGTCGAGATGGTCGATCTCGTGCTGGATCGCCTGCGCCTTGAGGCCCTCCGCCTCCAGCTCAAACGGCTGGCCGTTGCGATCCAGCGCCTTCATGCGCAGCTTGCCGTAGCGCTGGATCTTGTCGAAATGGCCCGGCACTGACAGGCAGCCTTCTTCCACTTCCTGCCGGTCTTCGGTCTGGACGATTTCAGGGTTGATCAGCACCACCGGCTCCGGCTGCGCCTTGTCTTCCGCGCAATCCATCACCGCGAGGCGCTGCGGATGGCCGACCTGGTTCGCGGCCAAGCCCACGCCCGGTGCGGCGTACATGGTCTCGAACATGTCGTCGATCAGGCGCTGCAGCGCGGCGTCAAAGCGCGTCACCGGGACGGCTTTGCGGCGCAGGCGCGGATCGGGGTGGTGGAGGATTTCGAGGACGGCCATGGACGAATGTTGCGAAGTTACTGCGAAATTAAGCGCCAACTCTTTGCCACGACTCGATTTTGTGCAAGAATCAGGCAAACCAAGGGAGTGGCGCCGTTATGGCCAATTATAGCGTTTTGGCGAATATCAGGGTTCTCCTGCTCGGTCTTTGCGCGCTCGGCGTGGCGTACGCGCAGGACGGCGCGCCTGCGGCGGCGGATGGATCGGCCGCGTCCGGCACGCAAGCCGCGCCGGCGATACGCGAAGACGCGCCGCTCAAATACGTGGTGAAGAAGGGCGACACCCTATGGGGCATCTCCAAGCGTTTTCTGATCGATGCCTGGCAGTGGCCGGAGATCTGGTACGTCAACGGCCAGGTCAAGAATCCGCATCTGATCTATCCCGGCGACGAACTAAGCCTGGAGATGATCAACGGCCGTCCGCGTCTGGTGCGCGCCGGCGAACCGCTGGAGCGCCTGTCGCCGCAGGTCCGCGAGTCCGCGCTCAACGCCGCGATACCCGCGATACCGATCGATGTCATCCGCGATTTCCTTCTGTCGCCGCGCGTGGTGACGCCGGAGCAGATCAGGCACGCGCCCTACATCCTTGATTTCGTCGATCAGCATCTGGTCGCCGCGTCCGGCAACCGCATCTACGTGAAGAATCTCACCGCCAAGGGCATGGACCGCTACTCCGTGGTGCGCGCCGGCGGGGCCTACAAGGACCCGGACAGCGGCGAGATCCTGGGCTACGAGGCGACGCCGGTCGGCACCGCCGAGGTGCAGGAGTTCGGCAATCCGGGCACCGCCAACCTGATCGCCACTTCGCGCGAAGCGCGCATCGGTGACCGCTTGATCGCGGCCGAAGACCAGGACTACGAGGCTTATTTCTATCCACGCGCGCCGAAAACCGACGTGCACGGCAGCATCCTGTCGGTGTTCGACGGCGTCACCCAGATCGGGCAGTACGAGGTCGTCGCCATCAGCCGCGGCAGCCGCGACGGCCTCAAGCCGGGCCACGTGCTGACCATCATGCAGGCGGGCCGCAGCGCGCGCGATCCCTACACCGGCGCGATGGTGAAGCTGCCGGAGGAGCAGGCCGGCACGGTCATGGTGTTCAAAACCACGCCGCGCATCAGCTACGCGCTGGTGATGGACGAGACGCGCGCCGTGCACGTGTTCGACCACGTGGTGACGCCGCGTCCTTCGACCGCGCTGCATTGAACCGGCCGCGCCCGGTATAGGCGCGGCGGCACTGCAATCCCCTCAATCCCGTCCGCCCGCGATTGCCTTCGCCGGCAGGTTCGCTCAGTCTTGCGGCATGCAGACCGAAGAACTGAAATCCTGGCTGATCCTGATCCGCGCCGCTGGCGTCGGGCCGGTGACCGTGCAGCGGCTGATCGAGCGGTTTTACACTGCGCAAGGCGCGTTGCAAGCCGGGCCGTCCGGCTGGCGCAGCATCGGCCTCGGCGGCGAGCCGCAGACCGCGCTGTCGTCGCCGGACCTGGCGCTGATCGAGCGTGATCTCGAATGGCTCGCGCGGGACCGGCGCACGCTCATCCCCATCAATGACCCTCGCTATCCGCCGCTGCTGCGCGAATGCACGGGTGCACCGGCGGCGCTGTTCTGCCAGGGCGACCCCGACCTGCTGCCGCTGCCGCAGGTCGCCATCGTCGGCGCGCGTTCGGCCTCGCCACAGGGACTGGAAAACGCGCGCGCCTTCGCCGCCGAACTCGCGCGGCGCGGACTGGTCATCACCAGCGGCCTCGCACTGGGCATCGACGGCGCCGCCCATCGCGGTGCGCTGGAGGCGGACGGCTTTACCGTCGCGGTCTGCGGCACCGGACTCGACCGCGTCTACCCGGCGCAGCACCGCGAACTCGCGCACCAGATTGCGCTGCGCGGCCTGCTGATCTCCGAATTCCCGCCCGGCACGCCGGTGCGGCCGGAGAATTTTCCGCGCCGCAACCGCATCATCAGCGGCTTGGCCCTGGGCGTACTGGTGGTCGAGGCGGCGCGCGAGTCCGGCTCACTGATCACCGCGCGTATAGCCAGCGAGCAGGGTCGCGAGGTGTTCGCGATTCCCGGCTCCATTCACAGCCCGATGGCGCGCGGCTGCCACGGCCTGATCCGCCAGGGCGCCAAGCTGGTGGAAACCGCGGAAGACATCCTCGAGGAAATCGCGCCGCATATCGCCGGCGCAAAACCGGTTTTGTCGCGCACCGCTGCGGCTGAACTTGATCCGGCGCACGAAAAAATCCTAGGCGCGCTGGGTGCCGATACACTCGGCGTCGACCAACTGGTCGAACGCACCGGGCTCAACGTCGATGCCCTCAGCGGCGCACTGCTGACGCTGGAACTGGAAGGCCGCATCGCAGCGGCTGCGGGCGGCGCGTATCAGCGCTTGCAGCGGGCCTGAGCGCAGCTTTTCGTGTGCTGTAGCGGTCGTAACGCCACCCGCCCGCGACACGGTGTTTTTGCGTAGTAAAACGGGTGCGGGAGCGGGCGGTGGGGTGCCGGCCTTCGCGCGGGTCGCGGGCTTCGGGTGCCTCCCGGCTTCGCCCCGGCCAAGTTTCACAACTTGGCGTTCGCCAGCATGGACTGCCACTGGCAGTCCATGAAATCCTGGCTCACCCCATTGCCCTGCGGGCAAGCACCGTGTTGGCACCCGCTCTGCGCTATCATCCTTGTCAATATGTTATTAATTGTTGAATAAATAACAATTTATTCAATAAATATAAACAGGCAGCTTGCCGATACAGGGCAGAGCGGGTGAGATTAGCAGCGGTATTTTCAATAACATTTTTTTCAAATACACTAAAAACACACAGCACGGGAGAGCTACACATGAAAGAAACCGTACTTGATGTGCTGATGTATCTGCTCGAGAACTACCAGGCCGGCGAATTCTCCGACACCGACAATCAGGAAACGCTGCGCGACGAATTGACCGCCGCGGGCTTTCCCGAAGAAGAAGTCCGCCACGCCTTTGCCTGGCTGGACGGGCTGGCAGAGCAACGCCAGTTGCCGTTAATGTTCGGCCCCGGCGGCGCGCTGCGCCTCTACACGCGCGAGGAGCACGACCGTCTCTCCACCGAATGCCGCGGCTTTCTGCTCTACCTGGAGCAGCTCGGCATCCTCACCGCCGATTCGCGCGAACTGGTCATCGACCGCCTGATGGCGATCAACGAGGAAATCGACCTGGAGCGCGTCAAGTGGGTCTGCCTGCTGGTCATGATCAACCAGCCGGAGGCGGAAGAAGCCTTCCTGCAACTGGAAGATATGGTCTATTACCACGGCGATTTCTTGCACTGATTCCCGCACCGCATCCGGCCGTATTCTGGACAGTGGCCGGTTTTTCCGCGTATAAGCCGCCCTCTATGGCGGCCCCTTTGCCGCGACTGCACGACAGACACTCCATATAAATGAGCAAGAACCTGGTCATCGTCGAATCGCCCGCCAAGGCCAAGACGATCGCGAAATACCTGGGCAGGGACTACGAAGTCCTCGCCTCCTACGGCCATGTGCGCGACCTGGTGCCCAAGGACGGCGCGGTGGACGTCACCAACGGTTTCGCCATGAAGTACCAGGCGATCGAGCGCAACGAAAAACATGTGAAGGCGATCCAGGCCGCGCTGAAGAACGCTGACGCGCTGTTTCTGGCGACCGACCCTGACCGCGAAGGCGAGGCGATTGCATGGCATCTGCTCGAACTGCTCAAGGAAAAGGGCGCGATCAAGAACAAGCCGGTCAAGCGCGTGGTGTTCTACGAGATCACGCAGCGCGAGGTGCAGAAAGCCATCGCCGAGCCACGCGACATCGCCGATGACCTGGTCAATGCGCAGCAGGCGCGCCGCGCGCTGGATTATCTGGTCGGCTTCAACCTCTCGCCGCTGCTGTGGCGCAAGATCCAGACCGGCCTCTCCGCCGGCCGCGTGCAGTCGCCGGCACTGCGCCTGATCTGCGAGCGCGAACTCGAAATCCGCGCATTTGTTGCGCAGGAATACTGGACCATCGAGGCGCGCGCCGAGAAGGGTTCGGTGTTCACCGCGAGACTGGTGGAACTCGATCGGCAAAAGGTCGAGCAGTTCACGCTCACCGACGCCGGTGGTTCCGAAGCCGCGAAACAGAAACTGCTCGCCGCCGCGCAGGGCGAGCTGCGCGTGGCGAATGTCGAAAAGAAGCAGCGCCGCCGCAATCCCGCGCCGCCGTTCACTACTTCGACGCTGCAGCAGGAAGCCAACCGCAAGCTCGGCTTCACCTCCAGCCGCACCATGCGCACCGCGCAGCAGTTGTATGAAGGCGTCGATCTCGGCGGCGACACGGTCGGCCTTATCAGCTACATGCGTACCGACTCGGTGAACCTCGCGCAGGATGCTCTGGCCGAAATCCGCGAAGTGATCGCCGGGAAATTCGGCGCCGCCTCGGTGCCGCCGGAGCCGCGTTTCTTCAAGACCAAGTCCAAGAACGCGCAGGAAGCGCACGAGGCCATACGCCCGACTTCCGCCGCGCGCATTCCGGAGCAGATTG
>JBOICL010000490.1:0-1055 GCA_050740055.1 Stenotrophobium sp. | reverse complement strand
GAGATTGACTGCTCGACGGACGCCGGTTGTGCATCCACTTCGGCCTACGGCTGCTTCAACGAAGACAAGAATCTCAACGGCATTCTCGATGTGCCGCCAGATGTGGACTGGAATCACAATGGCAAGCTGGAACCGGGAAATGTGGCCTCGATTCCGAGCAGCGTGGCTCTGGATAGTACCGGTACCGGCCAGTTCAACGTCATTTATCCCAAGGATCACGCATTCTGGGTCCAGATCTTTATCACGGCGACCATCACCGTGAATGGCGATCAAGGCACAACGACGGCAGTTTTTGAAATGCCTGGCTTGAGCAGTGACTACACAAATGTCGCTATTCCACCGCCAGGGATTGTCAGCCCCTATGGCGACGTCGGCGGTCCCGCTGCCGGTGCATCGGGTTCGGATATCTGTCTGAATCCACCGCCGAATTAAGTATCGTCAGGGTTTGTTGATTCTTTCAGCGCGGCTTTCGGGCCGCGCTTTTTTTGCGTCTTTATTTCTGCGCGCGTCGCAGCAACCACGCCGACAGCAACTGCCCCAGCCCGAACACCAGCGCGATCAGGCCGATGCCGAAGCGTTGTTGCAGCTTGGTGCGATCGCTCTGGATGAGGCCGACGATCTCGGCACGGTCCTTCGCGCGCATCGCGTTGGCTTCTTCCGCAGTCGGCACAGACAGGCCGGGCGCGCGCTGCCGCAGTTCGAGCTGCACGTTGAGTTCGGCCGAGGCGTCGATGTCGGCGTCGTTGTATTTCGGCAGTTCGTAGTACTGCTGGCCGACGTAGAGACAGATGCCAAGGCCGATGCTGAATACTAGGAACGGAATCATCGGCACGCGGCGGCGGGTGTTGGGATTGGGCAACATCATGGGATACGCAAGACCAGGGTGATGAGTGGAAACGCTCATCCGCTCTGTTGCAATAGCGTTGCTGTCGTGTTCGTAAATATTGATTTATACATAAATTAATCAATATATAAAAACAATACAGCAGGTCGATTCGCACAGAGCGGGTGCGCATTCTGGCGGCATTTGATGAGGCTCGCCAGTTGCATTGCAG
>JBOICL010000489.1:0-5112 GCA_050740055.1 Stenotrophobium sp. | reverse complement strand
GTGACGCTGACGGCGCGCGAAACCATGCTTTTCCGTATGCTGCTGGGACGCACCGCGCTGGCGCACCGTTTTACGGTGAACCCGGCGGCATCCTTTCTCATGGGCAAGGGCAGGCGCAAATGAAGATCGCCATCCTGTCGCGCAACAGCAGTCTGTATTCCACGCGGCGGCTGATCGAGGCTGCCAAGGCACGCCGCCACAGCGTGCAGGTGGTGGACGTGCTGCGCTGCTACATGAACATCGCGCCGCACGATCCGCAGATTCATTACCGCGGCAAACAACTGGCGGGCTTCGACGCGGTGATTCCGCGTATCGGCGCCTCCGTCACTTTCTACGGCGCGGCGGTGGTGCGCCAGTTCGAGATGATGGGCGTGTACTGCCTCAACGAATCCGTCGCCATCAACCGCTCGCGCGACAAGCTGCGCGCGCTGCAGCTGCTGGCGCGCAAGGGTATCGGCCTGCCGGTGACCGGCTTTGCGCATTCGCCGGACGATACCCACGATCTCATCAACATCGTCGGCGGCGCGCCGATGGTGATCAAGCTCACCGAGGGCACGCAGGGCGTCGGCGTGGTGCTGTGCGAGACCGACAAAGCGGCGGAGTCGGTGATCGAGGCGTTTCGCGGACTTGATGCCTACTTTCTGGTGCAGCAGTTCATCGAGGAGGCCAAAGGCGCCGACATCCGCTGCTTCGTCATCGGCGGCAAGGTGGTGGCGGCGATGAAGCGCCAGGCCAAGCCCGGCGAATTCCGCTCCAACCTGCATCGCGGCGGCGCCGCCAGCCCGATCAAGATCACGCCGGAAGAACGCTCCACCGCCGCGCGCGCGGCCAAGATCATGGGCCTAAACATCGCCGGCGTGGACCTGCTGCGCACCAAGGATGGCCCGCTGGTGATGGAAGTGAATTCCTCGCCGGGTCTCGAAGGCATCGAAAAGGCCAGCGGCATCGACATCGCGGAACTCATCATCGAGTTCATCGAGAAGAATGCCGCGCCGGGCAAGACCAAAACCAGAGGCAAGGGGTGAGGCGCCGCGTTTCGCGAGCGCTGCTCGCGGCGGCGCGGAACGCCCGGCCAGGGATGGCCGGGCCGGGCGTTCAGAAGCCTGCATCAGTCTCGCCAGGGATGGCCTGGCCAGAGGGCGATTAATGGAACAAAAACCCTTCGAAATCGGCGGCCAGCGCATCGCGCCGGGCGAAATCCGCACCATCCAGATTCCCGTTGCGAATCTTTACACCAACACGCCGGTGACGCTGCCGGTGCGCGTGGTGCGCGGTGGCAGGCCGGGGCCGGTGCTGTTCGTCAGCGCGGCGCTGCACGGCGACGAAATCATCGGCGTGGAAATCATCCGCCGCCTGTTGCGTCTGCGCGAACTGCGCGAGCCGCAGGACCTTTGCGGCACGGTGCTGGCGGTGCCGGTGGTGAACGTGCCGGCGTTTCTACAGCAGTCGCGTTACCTGCCCGACCGGCGCGACCTCAACCGCAGCTTCCCCGGCAGCGAGACCGGCTCGCTGGCGGCGCGGCTGGCGCACCTGTTCATCCGCGAAGTGGTGGGCAAGAGCGACTGCGGTATCGACCTGCACACCGGCGCCATCCACCGGCCCAACCTGCCGCAAATACGCGCCGATCTGGCCAACCCCGAAACCTTGCGGCTGGCGCGCGCCTTTGGGGTGCCGCTGCTGCTCAATTCCGCGCCGACCTCCGGCACCCTGCGCGAATACACCACACGCAAGGGTATTCCGGTGCTGCTCTATGAATCCAGCGAAGCGCTGCGCTTCGACGAAGTCTGCATCCGCATCGGCGTGCAGGGCGTGCTCAACGTGCTGGCCGAACTGGGCATGATCGCACGCGCGGCATCGCCGCTGCGCAAATGCGAGCCGGTCGCGGCGCGCTCCAGCAACTGGGTGCGTTCGCCGACCAGCGGCATCCTGCGCGCGCAGGCGGCGCTGGGCGATCTGGTGCGCAATGGCCAGGTGCTGGGCGTGGTCGCCGATCCGTTTGGTGATCTCGAAACGCCCGTCATCAGCGCCGCCGAAGGCATCGTCATCGGCCGCCTCAACCTGCCGCTGGTGCACGAAGGCGATGCGCTGTTTCATGTCGGGCGTTTCCAGGAGCCGGAATCTGCCGCCCGTGCGGTGAGCCTGCTGCGCGCCGAGACCAAGGCCTGGCAGGTGGAAGAACCGCCTATTGTCTGAATGCTGGCAGGGTATGCCCATAAACCCGTTCTGCCGGTGCACCAAACTGGTTCCGGGCGGGGCGCAAGCCCTGAATTTGGGCAAACAGATAGCTGTCCGCCGAACTGATCGTTAGACTATGCCGGTCATTCAAAAGGAGGGGCCCCGTGGGGGACGCGCTGAACCTTTTTAGCCTCGGTTTCTACGCCGTCTGCGTATTCGGCATCTGTCTGGTCATGCTTGGCGCCTCATGGGTGCTGGGCGGACGCGACTGGGGACGGGCGAAGGGTGAGCAGTTTGAATCCGGCGTCGTCGGCGTCGGCACCGCGCGCCTGAAGCTGTCCGCCAAGTTCTATCTGGTGGCGATGTTCTTCGTCATCTTCGATGTCGAGTCCGTGTTTCTTTATGCCTGGGCGATCTCGCTGCGCGAAGCGGGCTGGGCGGGCTTTTTCGAAGCGGCCGTTTTCGTGTTCGTGCTGGTCGCCAGCCTCGGTTATCTCTGGCGCATCGGCGCCCTCGAATGGGCGCCCGCTTCGCGCAAGCGCTACAGGCAGGAACATCCCGGGACGAAATAAGCGCATGGAATACACACTCACCCGCATCGACCCCAACGCGCGGCGCTATCCGCAGCAGCAGCGCCAGACCGTGCGCGACCCGATGGAGGAGCAGGTCCATCGCAACATCTATCTCGGCAAGCTCGAGACGCTGATGCACGATGCGGTCAACTGGGGGCGCAAGAATTCCATCTGGCCCTACAATTTTGGCCTGTCCTGCTGCTACGTGGAGATGGCGACGGCGTTCACGCCGACGCACGACATCGCCAGCTTCGGCGCCGAAGTGATCCGCGCGTCGCCGCGCCAGGCCGATCTCATGGTCATCGCCGGCACCTGCTTCATCAAGATGGCGCCGGTGGTACAGCGCCTCTACGAGCAGATGCTGGAGCCCAAGTGGGTGATCAGCATGGGCTCCTGCGCCAACTCCGGCGGCATGTACGACATCTATTCCGTGGTACAGGGCGTGGACAAGTTCCTGCCGGTGGACGTATATGTTCCCGGCTGTCCGCCGCGTCCGGAGGCCTTCTTGCAGGGTCTGAACCTGCTGCAGGACGCTATCGGCAAGGAACGCCGCCCGCTGTCCTGGGTGGTCGGCGACCAGGGCGTTTACAAAGCTAACCAGCCGGCGCAGCGCGATCTCAGGCGCGAGGAGCGCATGGCCGCAACCACTCTGCGCACGCCGGACCAGGTATGACCGCCGACGGCCCCGCACCGCAGACTGACAAGGGCGGCCAGCACGAAGTCGTGCGGGAGTTGTATGCGCGTTTCGGCGAGAACGCCTTCGTGTTCCAGTCCACGGTGGATCGCCTGCCGACGCTGTGGGTGGAACAGACGCGCATCGGCGACGTGCTGCGCTATCTCAAGAACACGGTGCCGCGCCCTTACAGGATGCTCTACGACCTCACGGCCGTGGACGAGCGCCTGCGCAAGCACCGGCAGAGTTTGCCGCCCGCCGATTTCACGGTGGTCTATCAACTACTGTCGATAGACCGCAATAGCGACGTGCGGCTCAAGGTGGCGCTGAAAGGCGAAACGCCCTCGATCCCCAGCATCATAGGTATCTACACCAACGCCAACTGGTACGAGCGCGAGGTCTGGGATCTGTTCGGTATCACTTTCGATGGGCACCCGAATCTCCAGCGCATCATGTTGCCGCGCACCTGGCAGGGGCATCCGCTGCGCAAGGAATATCCGGCGCGCGCCACCGAGTACGACCCCTACGCGATGACCAACGCGAGACAGGATCAGGAGCAGGAAGCGCTGCTGTTCAACCCGGAAGAATGGGGCATGAAGCGCAGCACCGCGGAAGAGGATTTCATGTTCCTGAACCTCGGCCCCAACCATCCTTCCGCGCACGGTGCCTTCCGCATCGTGCTGCAACTCGACGGCGAGGAGATCGTGGATTGCGTACCCGACATCGGCTACCACCACCGTGGCGCCGAGAAGATGGGCGAGCGCCAGTCCTGGCACAGCTATATCCCCTATACCGACCGCATCGATTATCTCGGCGGGGTGATGAACAACCTGCCGTATGTGCTGGCGGTGGAAAAGCTCGCCGGCATCGAGGTGCCGGACCGCGTCAAGACCATCCGCGTGATGATGTGCGAGTTCTTCCGCATTACTTCGCATTTGCTGTTCTACGGCACGTTCTGCCAGGACGTCGGCGCGATGTCGCCGGTGTTCTACATGTTCGTGGACCGGCAGAAGGCCTATGACGTGATCGAGGCCGTCACGGGTTTTCGCATGCATCCCGCCTGGTTTCGCATCGGCGGCGTTGCGCACGACCTGCCGCAGGGCTGGGAGAAACTGGTGCGCGACTTTGTCGAATACCTGCCGAAACGTCTCGACGAATACCAGAAAGCTGCGCTGGGCAACAGCATCCTCAAGGTTCGTTCGCGCGATGTCGCCGCCTACAACACCGAGCAGGCGATCGAGTGGGGCGTCACCGGCTCCGGTCTGCGCGCCACCGGCTGCGCCTACGACCTGCGCAAGGCGCGGCCGTATTCGGGCTACGAGAATTTCGATTTCGAGGTGCCGATCGCGCACGGCGGCGATGTTTACGATCGCTGCGTGGTGCGCGTCGAGGAAATGCGCCAGAGCGTGCGCATCATCAAGCAGTGCCTGGAAAACATGCCTGCCGGTCCGTACAAGGCCGATCATCCCCTGACCTGTCCGCCGCCGAAAGAGCGCACCCTGCAGGACATCGAGACCCTGATCACGCACTTCCTGCAGGTATCCTGGGGCCCGGTGATTCCGGCAGGCGAGTCCAGCCAGATGATCGAGGCGACCAAGGGCATCAACAGCTATTACCTCACCAGCGACGGCAGCACCATGAGCTATCGCACGCGCATCCGCACACCATCGTTCCCGCATTTGCAGCAGATTC
>JBOICL010000488.1:0-3746 GCA_050740055.1 Stenotrophobium sp. | reverse complement strand
CAGCCGAGGCCGCCGTCATCATCGACACCAAGAACCGCATCTGCCTGGTCGCCGGCCGCGCCGACTACTGCGGCGTGGTCAAGAAAACCATCTTCACCGTCGGCAACTTCCTGCTGCCGCTCGGCGGCCGCCTGTCGATGCACTGCTCCGCCAACGTCGGTGCAAAAAATGATGGCGCGATCCTGTTCGGCCTCTCCGGCACCGGCAAAACCACGCTGTCCGCCGACGCCTCGCGCAAGCTGATCGGCGACGACGAGACCATCTGGTCCGACAACGGCCTGTGCAATCTCGAAGACGGCTGCTATGCCAAGCTGATCGACCTGGATAAAGAAGCCGAGCCGGTCATCGCCGAATCCATGAGCAAGCCCGGCACCATCATCGAAAACGTGCCACCGCTGCCCGGCAGGAAAATGGAGGAATGCCATCCCGACGAACTCGATCTCACTGACCGCTCCATCGCCGAGAACACACGCCTCAGCTATCCGCTGGAAGTGAATCCGAACGTCATGCCCAATGGCCAAGGCCCGCATCCGCAGACCATCGTGCTGCTCACCGCCGACGCCTTCGGCGTGCTGCCGCCGATCGCGATACTCGACGCCAAGGACGTGATGTATCACTTCGTCTCCGGCTTCACCTCGCGCGTGGCCGGCACCGAGGTCGGCGTCACCGAGCCGCAGCCCGCGTTCTCCGCCTGCTTCGGCGGCCCGTTCATGGCGCACAAGCCCAATGTCTACGCCAAGCTGCTGGCCGGGAAGATGCAGAAGCAGAAGGCGCGCTGCATCCTGCTCAACACCGGTTGGACCGGCGGCGCTCACGGCACCGGCAAGCGCATCTCGATCAAGCTCACGCGCGCGCTGCTCAACGCCGCGCTCAACGGCGACCTAGACCATGTCGAGACCGAGACGCATCCGGTACTTAACCTGAAGATGCCCAAGTCCTGCCCCGGCGTGCCGACGGAAATGCTCAACCCGCGCAACACCTGGGCTGACAAGGCCTCCTACGACACGCAGGCGGTGAAGCTGCGCGACATGTTCCGCGACAACTTCAAGAAAAAGGGTTTCGGCGCCTTCGGCATCGAGGAGCGCATCTGACCTGAGCGCTTGAGTTGAACGGCTGCCACCACGGCAGCCGTTTTTCTTTGAGGAGCCGCCATGAACGTCCACCGCATCTTTTGCATCGGCAAAAACTACGCGGATCACGTTGCCGAACTGGCCCATCTGGGTCACGCGCCCGACGATTCCTGCGTGGTGTTCATGAAGCCCGCGTCGGCGATCATTCCCGAAGGCCGCCCCATCCGCCTGCCGCGCGGCAAGGGCGCGATCCACCACGAAGCCGAGCTGGTGGTCATGCTCAGCGGCGGCGGCGCGGACATTGCAGTCGAGCATGCGCTGGAAAACGTCGCGGCCATCACGCTGGGCCTGGACCTCACCCTGCGCGACCTGCAAACACAACTGAAAAATAAAGGCGCGCCCTGGGAACTGGCCAAGGCCTTCGACGGCGCCGCGCCGCTAGGCGACTGGAAGCCCTATCTCGATCAGGATTTGCAGGCGCTGGAATTCACCTGCCATGTCAACGGCGATCTGCGCCAGCACGGCCAGACAAAAAACATGCTCTACAGCGTTGCGCGCCAGATCAGCATTCTCAGCCAGACCTGGTCGCTGGAACCGAGCGACATCATTTTTACCGGCACGCCCAAGGGCGTCGGCCCGCTGGTACCCGGCGACCAGATCGTGCTGGAGAGCGCGTCAATCGGCCGCTTTGCATGGACTTGCGCCTGAACATCCGCTTGAAACTTGCAGTTCTGGCCCTTGCGATGCTGCCCGGCATCGGCCTCTGTGCCGGTACGGAAAAAATCTACGGGCCGGATTACCTCAAGCCCGGCGAAATCAGGCAGTGCCTGCGCGACCGCGAGCAGGTGGTCAAACTCAACCAGCAGTTGAGCGCAGAAAAAGACCGGCTCGAAGCAACCGGTCGTGAAATCAGTGCCACCGAAACGCGGCTGCTTCGGAGCAACGACGCGCTGGAAGCCGAGCGCGCGTGGCTGAGCCGCAAAAACACCGAACTCGAATCCTTGCAGCACAAATCCATCGACGTGGAAAAAGATCAGAACGCCAAAGCGCTCACCAGCCGGGAACTGGATTCGTACCTGGATAAATCCGTCGCGCTCAAGCAATACCGCACCGATTATCAGGCCCATGTCGATGCCTACAACAGCGCTGTCACGGCGCACAAGCAGGACATCAGCGCACATAACGCCGCCGTGATTTCGCTTAACACACGCCTCGCAGGGTTGCAAAAGCAGGCGGACAAGGCGGACGAGCGCTGCGCCCGTAAAAAATCCTATGCCGACGATCTTGATGCCGCCAAAGCCGCGGTTGAAGCCGATGATGCACTCACACACGGCAAGCTGCCTCAAGCTGGCGGTCGCTAAAAGCCTCGCGCAGAACCACGGCACCCATACAAGCCGCGCGGTCGCTGGTCTCCAGCAACATCATCTACACTGGCACTCAGGCGCGCAGATCAGACGGCCGGCATAGTCCCCTCACAAGCGCGTTTAATGGAACCGGTTTATAAAACCCTACCCAAGCACGCGGCGATCTTGACGACTCGAACTGACACGCGGCGATGCTGTCCATGCAGAGGATTGCAGACTCCGAATTCCCGGATCACGAGAAGAAAAATGTTGCCATGGAAGAAAATCGGCGTGGCCGCAGCTTGTGCGCTGGCGGTCAGCGCCTGTGAGTCACAGCCCGCGAACCCTTACAGCGGAGTGCCCGCCACGCGCGATGCGCCACCCGCGTGCGCCGCTGATTTCGCCCGGCGTGCCGGTGAGCTGGTCCTGCCGCCCACGGTATCGCCTGCGACGAAGCAAACCGGCAAGAGCGAGCCGCTGCGCATCGCCAACACGATCGCCTACAACCGCAGGCTCGACGCCTCGGCACGCTGGACCGAATTTGACGACGGCTGGTCCTCGCTGGCGCTGCGGCTGAAATCGGACGGCGCGAAATCGATTTCGGTGCACCTGACCGAGGCCACTCTGCCGACCGGCACGCAGATCTGGCTGTGCTCGCCCGATGGGCTGACACGGCAGGGGCCGTACCGCGACGTGATGGATGGCGAACTGTGGACTTCGGTGGTGCCTGGTTCACAGGCCTGGCTGGAGGTGCTGGTGCCGACGGCGCAGCGCGACGGACTCAAGATCAGGCTGGCGGAGATTTTTGGCGGTTATGACTGAGCCTTGCGCCCACCCGCCCGCGACACGGTGTTTTTGCGCAGCAAAACGGGTGCGGGAGCGGGCGGTGGGATGCCGACCTTCGCGATGGTCGCGGGCTACGGGCGCCTCCCGCACCCATTGCCCTTCGAGCAAACGCAGTGTCGGCACCCGCTCTATAGAAATCGATCAATCTTTGTGTTTAAATATATTTATAAATTTACATATAAGTAAATATATTTAAACTTTTGATACTAGGAATCATCGAGAGCGGGTCACAAAATCCTCGTGATTATTCTTCGTCTTTCGCCTGCAGCGCAGGCAGCGCCCGCGATAGGATCGCGCGCACCTTGCCCATGCCAGTTTCGATGGATTGATGAATCTCGGCATGGATGTCGCCGACGCCCCTTACGCCCGCGCCCCAGTTCACCGACAGCGCGAGGCAGGCGTAATCGAGATCGAGTTCCTTCGCCAGCGCGGCTTCCGGCATGCCGGTCATGCCGACCATGTCGCAGCCGTCGCGCTTGAGGCGCTT
>JBOICL010000487.1:0-5841 GCA_050740055.1 Stenotrophobium sp. | reverse complement strand
CCGCACCCGTTTTGCTTCGCAAAAACACCGCGTCGCGGGCGGGCGCCGCCGACGGATCAGTCCAGCGCCGCTTTCAGACGCAGCTCCCGATCTTCCAATGCCGCGCGCGCCGCATGGTCAGAGGACTTGCGTTCGGCATGCGCCACCTTGAACGCGGCGTTCTCGTGCGCGAGCGTCTCCTGCGTGAAGCGCACCAGCAGCGCGCACAACGCAGCGCAGGTCACGAAAGCACCGAGGATGAACAGGCAGTGCTGGGTATTGCCGACGCCCTTCATCAGGAATCCCGCAGCGACCGCGCCGGTGTTGCCGCCTGCGCCAACGATGCCGGCCACGCCGCCCAGTGCCTTGCGGTCGATGAAGGGCACCAGCGCGTAGGTCGCGCCGCAGGCCATGTGCGTGAACAGGCCGAACACCAGCATGGCCACGACCGCCAGCGCGGCAACCTCCATCTGCGAGAACCACATGAGGCCGCAGCCTTCACCCACGATCAGCGCAAACAGCAGCAGCGGGCGCCCGCTCAGCCCGCGCGCCCGCGCCACGCGATCGGAAAAAATTCCGCCGAGTGCGCGAGCGAACAGGGCCAGCAGGCCGAAGCTGGCGGCGGCGAAACCCGCGGCCTTGAGCGAGAGCCCGAACTGGTCGACGTAATAGCTCGCGGCGATGTTGTGGATGAAGATTTCCACGCCGAAGCAGGCGCCGTAGGTGATGAACAGCATCCACACACGGTAGTTCGACGCCGCGAGCTTGAAGCTGCTCCAGCCGGCCTTCTTGCCGGCGGACGGCGACACGCCATGCGCGCGCAGTTCGTCGTAGTTGCCCTCCGGGCAGTCCTGCGCATAGCGCCAGTACAGCAGTGCCATGACCAGCATCAGCACTCCGGGCACCAGCAGCGCCAGACGCCAGCCGAAGGCCTGCTCCACGCCCAGCGAGACGATCGCCGCGAAAATCAGCGGCATGGTCATCTGCGTGACGCCGCCGCCGAGATTGCCCCAGCCGGCGGAGGCGGCGTTAGCCGTGCCCACCACGTTGGGCGCGAACATCACCGAGGTGTGGTACTGCGTGATGACGAAGCTCGCGCCGATGGCACCGATGGCCAGGCGGAAGAACAGGAATACTTCATAGCTCTGCGCGAAGGCCACGCCGATCACCGGAATCGCGCCCAGCAGCAGCAGGCCGGTATAGGCCTTGCGCGGGCCATAGCGGTCGCACAGGGGGCCGATGATCAGGCGCACGAGGATCGTCACCGCCACCGCGGCGATATTGATGTTGGCGATCTGGTCCTTGCTCAGACCGAACGCGCCCTTGATCACCGGCATTAGCGGCGCGCAGGCGAACCAGCCGAAGAAGCAGACGAAGAACGCCATCCAGCTGAGGTGGAAGGCGCGCATCTGCGGCGTGCTGAAACTGAACAGGTCGATACGATTGGCTTTGCTGCTGGGTTCCACGGCGGCACTTTCGCTTGAGAATAGGCATTGCATCTCACGCAACGCCCGTGCCAGCCTGTCATGGCATCCCGCTTGCTCCATCCTGAAACATGACACGCACCAGTCCAGTGCCGCCGGCTCCGCAACTGCTCACCGCCGCAATACTCGCCGGCGGGCAAGGCGCGCGCATGGGCGGCGCGGACAAGGGCTTGATCGAAATCGCAGGCAAGCCACTCATCGAACGCGTGTTCGAACGCCTGCGGCCGCAGGTGGCGGAAATCCTGATCTGCACCAACCGCAATCACGAAATCTACGCGCGCTATGGACATCCACTGCTGCGCGATCGTGGTGCGGAGTACGCAGGCCCGATGGCGGGCATGGCGGTAGCGCTTACCGCCGCGCGCACGACGCAGGTGTTATTCGTGCCAGTAGACGCTCCTTATTTGCCCGTCGATCTGGCATCAAGACTCTGCATGGCGGCCGAGAACCACGACACGGATCTCTGCGTCGCGCACGACGGCCGACACATGATTCCAGTGTGCTGCCTCGTATCGGTACGTCTCGCCGCCGATCTCGAAGCCAGCCTCGCGCGGGGTGAGCGCAGTGTGCAGACTTGGCTGCATCGGCATCAGGCGCTGGAAGTTTCGTTCGCCGAATGGCCGCGCGAATTCTGGAGCGTCAATACGCCGCAGGAACTGATTACTGCCGAGAAACTGCTGAAGACGCGCGATTCACTCGCGTAGGCGGGAGAGAATCTGAGCGAAGTTGCAAGGCTGTACGCGGCTATCCAGCTGCGCAGCGAGAATTTCGTCCCAGGCCGTCTCGCAGGCATCCTGGCTGCCCGGCACGCAGAAGAGGTACTTGCCGTTCGCGACCCCCGCAAGACAGCGCGACTGGATGGTGGACGCACCGATGCGTGCGTAGGAGCGCATGCGGAACAGTTCTCCGAAACCATCGAGCCGCTTGTCCAGCAGCGGCGCAATCGCTTCCGGCGTGCCGTCACGGCCGGTAACGCCGGTGCCGCCGGTGGTGAGGATCACTTCCGGTTCCCGCTCGAAAATCCATTTCGACACGACCGCGCGGATGGCGTAAATGTCGTCGCGCACGATCTCCCGCGCATGCAGCACGTGACCGGCCTTTCCGAGCCGCTCTGCCAGCACGCGGCCCGAAGCGTCGTTGGCCATGGTGCGCGTGTCGGAAATGGTGAGCACGCAGATGCGCAGGGAAACGGGCGGAGTGGACATGGTCAGAGCCTGATGCGGGCGGCGGCATGGGCCGCGAGTTCGTCAGGATAATGCGTCACGAGCAGCATGGGCAGGGTCTGTGCCCGCTCGAGCAGCAGCGCGATAACCTCCCCCCGTGTGACCTCGTCGAGCGCGGACAGCGGTTCGTCCAGCAGCAGCCAGCGCGGGCTGCTCATCAATGCGCAGGCCAGGGCCGCGCGCACGCGCTCGCCGCCGGACAAACGCGCCGGATATTTCGCCAGAAGTTTGCGCAGACCGAGACGTTCGACCAGTTCCGCTTCAGCATGAACCGGCGCGCGTTCCGGCGCGGCGTAGCGGTGGGCGAAACGCAGTTGGCCGGCAACCGTGAGGTGCGGCAGCAGACTGGCTTCCTGAAATACCAGACCCGCGCGGCGCCGGTGCGTGGGCAAAAAGCCCTCCGCGTCCTGCCAGGACTCGCCGACCACGCACAAGCTGCCCGGCGCGCGGACCAGCCCGGCCAGCGCGTGCAGCAGGGTGGATTTTCCCGCACCGGTAGCGCCGGTGAGCAGGCACAACCCCTGCGCCGGCAACTCCGCTGCCACACGCCGCAGGGGCAATTGCAGGTCAAAGGCGATGCCGCCGCTCATGGCGCGCTCATGTCAGGTAGCGCATCTGCCAGCGGCGCAGCGTCACGTACACCGGTGTCATCAGCAGCACCGACAGCGCCAGCAGGCACAGCGCCAGGCGGTGTGCATCGGCGTATTGCAGCGTCTCGACATGCTCATACAGCGCGATCGACACCAGGCGCGTCACGCCGGGGATATTGCCGCCGATCATCAGCACCACCCCGAACTCGCCCAGCGTGTGCGTGAAACCGAGCAGCGCGGCGGAAACCAGGCCCGGCAGCACCAGCGGCACCGCAACCTTCCACCAACGTGCCAGCGGCGGTGCGCCGAGCACCGCCGCGAACTGCAGCGGCCGAATCCCGATCGCCGCGAAAGCCTGGGTCAGCGGCTGCACCACAAAGGGCATCGAATACAACACCGAGCCGATCACCAGTCCGGTAAAAGTGAAATTCAGCCCATGACCGGCGAACAGCAGCAGCAAGTAAAAACCGATGACCGTCGGCGGCAGCACCAGCGGCAGCGCAACCAAGGCTTCGACGATGTGACGCAGTGGATGACGGCTGCGCGCCAGCAACCAGGACAGCGGCAGCGCCAGCAGCACCAGCACGGTGGTCGTGACGGCAGCGAGGCGCAGCGTCAGCACCAGGCTCTGCAGGTCGGCCGCGGAAAGTCCCATCGCTCAGGGCGTTTCGTAACCGGCTTCGTGAATGACTGGCAGAGCGCCTGTTTTCAGATATAGCAGCCAGGCCTTGGCGGCGGGATTATCGGCGCCGTGTTTGAGCAATACCGCCTGCTGCACCAGCGGCGGATACAGGTCACGCGGGGGCAGCCAGCTCACGCCGCCCTTACCGCGAATCTCGGAATCGGCGACGAAGCCCATCGCCGCCGCGCCGCTGGCGACGAACTGCAAGGCCTGTCCGATGTTCTGGCCGGTGACCAGATGCGTCTGTGCCACATCCCACAGGCCCAGCTTCTGCAATACCGCCTGTGCGGCAGCGCCGTAGGGCGCGAGTTGCGGGTTGGCGATGGCAAGCTTGTCGCCGGGCGCCAGCTTGCTCAGCGATTTTTCGTCCAGCGACGTGCGCGTAGTACTCCACAACACCAGCCGGCCGATAGCGTAGGTGTAGCGCGTTCCCGGAACCGTCAGCCCATCCCGCTCCAGCGCCGCGGGATGCGCCTGATCGGCGGCAAGCCAGACATCGAAGGGCGCGCCATGGCGAATCTGCGCATCGTGGGAGCCGGTCGAAGCCGAACTGAACTGCACCTGCTGTCCGGTGGCCTGCTCGAACTGTGGCGCCAGGGCGCGCGCGGTCTCGATGAAGTTGGCGGCGACCGCCACGTTCGCCGTTTCCGCCTGCACGGAAGGAGCCGTCATGCCGATTGCCGATATCAGCGCCATGGCGCAGAGCATAGGCTTTTTCACGTTGTCTTCTGCATCGGTACTCCCTCGACGAAAGTTCTGCGGCCATCCTTGTAATGTTCCTCCTTCCACACCGGCACGCGCTGCTTGAGCGTGTCGATGGCCCAGCGCGCGGCCTCGAAGGCATCACCGCGATGGCCGGCGCGCACCAG
This sequence comes from Stenotrophobium sp., assembly GCA_050740055.1. GTDB lineage: Bacteria > Pseudomonadota > Gammaproteobacteria > Nevskiales > Nevskiaceae > Stenotrophobium. The sequence goes on along the minus strand of JBOICL010000487.1, from coordinate 1,014 downwards.
CACCAGCACCGACAGTTCACCCAGTTTGAGTAGCCCGACGCGGTGAACGAGACGGCAATGACGCACGTTGAAGCGCGCAAGCGCCTCCCGCTCGATCTCGGCCAGCGCCTTTTCCGCCAACGGTGCGTAGGCGCTGTAATCGATGGCGCTGACGCCGCCGTCCAGCCGTACGGTGCCGCCGAACACAACCAGCGCACCGCATTCGGGGTCGTCGGTCTGCGCCAGCAGAGTTTCGAGGTCGAGGGGCTGTTCAGTGAGGCGGTTCATCTGACTCCAAGTTTACTGACAGCAATCAAGCCATCCCTGGCGCAAGCCCGCTTTTCTTGGCAAACCCCGGCCCAGCCATCCCTGGCTGGGCGTTCGGTTCGCGCAAAGCATGCTTTGCGTAAAGCGCTCACCTCACCCACCACTGACCGGAGGAATCAGCACCAGCCGTGTGTCATCTTCCAAAACGTGCTGACGTCCAACAATTTCCTCTCCTATCGCACAGGCGGTCGCCGGTAGATGTTCCGCAAGCGTGGGCAGACGCTGTTCGAGCACCGCCAACGCATCCGCGACGATCGACGCCTGTGGCAATTCCAGGCTCAGTTCATCGTTGCCCGCGAGTCGGCACAGGACCCCATGCAGTTCGATCACGATATTCACATCAGCCTCCGAGCGAGTGCATCGTGATCGGCCGCTCGACATAGCCGGTTTGGGCATAGCCCTTGTCCTTGAACCACACATGCCCCCGGATCATGGTTTCGAGCTGCGCATCGGGTGTGCCGCTGCGCAGAGCGCTACGCAAATCCTTGCCGCTTGCGGCGAACAGGCAGGAATACAGTTCGCCGGACGCGGTCAGGCGCAGGCGGTCGCAGCGCGTGCAGAAAGGTTTTGAAATGGTCGAGATGATGCCCAGCGAGCCGCGCCCGTCGAGGCGGTAGTAGCGCGCCGGGTCGTCGCTCTCCGGCAGAGCTTCGATGCGGAATTCGCGGCCCAGGATGTCCAGCATCCGTGCGGCATCGACGACGCGCT
>JBOICL010000486.1:0-1680 GCA_050740055.1 Stenotrophobium sp. | reverse complement strand
GATGCGCCGGCAGGTTCGCCAGCGTGCGCAGCAGTTCCGCGCGGTCCTGCTCCTGCTCGCCCATGCCGACGATGCCGCCGCAGCAGACTTTCACGCCGGCCTTGCGCACGTTGGCCAGCGTGTCGAGGCGATCCTCGTAGGTGCGCGTGGTGATGATTTTTTCGTAGAACTCCGGCGAGGTGTCGAGGTTGTGGGTGTAGTAATCGAGGCCCGCGTCGGCGAGGCGCTGCGCCTGCGGTTCCTTGAGCATGCCCAGCGTCATGCAGGTTTCCAGGCCCAGCGCCTTGACCTCGCGCACCATCGCCTCGACCTTGTCGAGGTCGCGGTCCTTGGGCGAGCGCCACGCCGCGCCCATGCAGAAACGCGTCGCGCCGTTGGCCTGGGCCTCGCGCGCCGCCTCGACCACCGCGGCCACCTCCATCAGCGGCTCGTTCTTGAGGCCGGTGTCGTAGCGCACCGACTGCGGGCAATACGCGCAGTCCTCCGGGCAGGCGCCGGTCTTGATCGACAGCAGCGTGGACAGCTGCACCGTGTTCGGCTCGTGGTTCGCGCGGTGCACGCTGTGCGCGGCGAACAGCAGGTCGTTGAACGGTAGGTCGAACAGCGCCTGCACTTCGTCCTTGCGCCAGTCGTGGCGGATTTCGCTGGTATTCATGTTTTTCCCGGTGGTGAAGTCCACCCGCTCTGGCTGGAAACGACAGCTAGTATGTTATTTATTACTAACTATAATTTAATATAGTCAATATAAAGTAACATTCATGCCGCCACTCCAAGCCTATGCGGGTGAAGGTATTTCGGGCACAGTCTTGGCGGGGAGGCGCTTAATGTCAACTTTGGAGGCCTGTTGATAGTTGACTACTTTCTGGGCCGGCAGCGCTGCATCTACTGCGGCGAAAGCTGCGGCCGGCTGCCAATCTGCGCGGGCTGCGAGAACGGCTTGCCGTGGAATGCCTGTGCCTGTCCCGGCTGCGCGCGGCCGCAGACGCACGCCGCGCCGTGTCCGGACTGTCTGCAACATTCACCGCTGTTCGATTCCGCCTGGACCGCATTCCGGCTGGAGCCACCAGTGCAGCAGGGCGTGCACGCGCTGAAATATCACGCCGGTTTTCTGCACGCCGGCCTGCTGGGTGAACTAATGGCGCAGCGTCTGGCGCGACGCGCCCAGCCGATGCCGCAACTGATCGTGCCGGTGCCGCTGCACCACACCCGCCTGATGCTGCGTGGCTACAACCAGGCGCTGGAACTGGCGCGCGGTCTGCGCCGCGTGCTGGACGTCGAGGTGGATGCGCGGGCCGCGCAGCGCGTGCGCGCGACGCCAGATCAGATCGGGCTGTCCAAAGCGGAGCGGCGCAGGAATCTGAAAAGCGCTTTTGCGGTAAGCGCCCGCGTCGCCGACCTGCACATCGCGCTGCTGGACGACGTGATGACCACCGGTGCGACGCTGGCCGAACTCGCCCGCGCCGCGCGCAAGGCCGGCGCGGTCAAGATCGAAGTCTGGGCGCTGGCGCGGGCAGGCTGAGCCGAAAACCGCTTAGGGAAACTCTGAAGAAGCGTCGCGAGCGCAGGCAGGTTGCGTGAGGACGGAGCGCAGGAACCGGAGCATACAAATCAGTATGTGAGGGTGAGGGCTTGTTCGGGCGAAGCACTGCTTCGCCAAGCCCGAACGAGCACCGCCCTCAC
>JBOICL010000485.1:0-4521 GCA_050740055.1 Stenotrophobium sp. | reverse complement strand
TCCATCGACGTGAGCAAGGTCGCGGCGGTTATTCCCTACGCCTATGCCGCGCGCACCAAGATTCTCCCGGTGAAGGTGACGGCGGCGGAAATCACCGTCGCCACCTGCGAGCCGTATCTGCAGGACTGGGAGCGCGAGCTGGCGCCGATGCTCAAGCAGAAAAAAATCGTGCGCGTGCTGGCCAATCCGCAGGACATCGAGCGCTATCTCCTTGAGTTCTACGCACTGGCGCGCTCGGTCAAGGCCAGCGAGAACGAGCGCAATCAGGCGGGCCCCGGCAATGTGCAGAACCTGGAACAGCTGATCGAACTGGGCCGCTCCAGCAAGCTCGACGCCAACAACCAGCACGTCGTCGCGATCGTGGACTGGCTGCTGCAATACGCCTTCGACCAGCGCGCTAGCGACATTCACCTGGAACCGCGCCGCGACCTCGGCAACGTGCGCTTTCGCATCGACGGCATCCTGCACGAGGTCTACCAGATTCCGGCAACGGTGATGATGGCGGTGACCAGCCGCATCAAAATCCTCGGCCGCATGGACGTGGCCGAAAAGCGCAAGCCGCAGGATGGCCGCATCAAGACGCGCTCGCCCTCCGGCAAGGAAATCGAGCTGCGCGCGTCGAGCCTGCCGACCGCGTTCGGCGAAAAACTGGTGCTGCGCATCTTCGACCCGGAGGTGCTGGTCAAGGATTTCAAGGCGCTGGGATTCTCCGCGGGTGACGAACGCCTGTGGCGCGACATGATCGAGCGCCCGCACGGCATCATTCTCGTCACCGGCCCCACGGGATCGGGCAAGACCACCACGCTGTATTCAACGCTCAAGCAGCTGGCGACGCCTTCGGTGAACGTCTGCACCATCGAGGACCCGATCGAACTGGTCGAGCCGAGCTTCAACCAGATGCAGGTCAACGCCGGCATCGGCCTCAACTTTGCCGACGGCGTGCGTTCGCTGCTGCGCCAGGACCCGGACATCATCATGGTCGGCGAAATCCGCGATCTGGAGACCGCCGAAGTCGCGGTGCAGGCGGCGCTCACCGGCCATCTCGTGCTCAGCACCCTGCACACCAACGATGCCACCAGCGCCATCGTGCGCCTGCTGGAGCTGGGCGTGCCGCACTACCTGATCAAGGCGACGCTGCTGGGCGTGGTCGCGCAGCGCCTGGTGCGCCGCCTGTGCACGCACTGCAAGCGGCCGGCGGACGTACGCGACGACCGCTGGCAGGAAATTGCGGGCGCCTGGGGACTGCCGAAGCCGAAGCAGGTGCATGAAGCCCTTGGCTGCCTGGAGTGCCGCGAGACCGGCTACCTCGGTCGCAGCGGCCTTTACGAAATCATGCCGCTGACCGAGGACATGCAGCGGCTGATCTCCGAGAGCACTGATTTCACCAGCCTGCGCAGCGCGGCGCTCAAGCAGGGGCTGGTGCCGCTGCGGGTCGCCGGTCTGCAGAAAGTCGTGCTGGGCGAAACGGCGCTGGACGAGATTCTGGCGCTGACGCCGCCGGGGTAGGGCGCTGCCCAAACAAAAAGGCCAGCCCGCGGGCTGGCCTTTTGCATGACGTGAAACGCCGCCAATCAGAACTTCGCCGCGATACGGAAATACAGTTGAGCCTTGGAAGCGTCCTTGGTCGCCGGGCTGATGTCCCGTTCGCGGAACGCGTGTGCGTAGGCGAAGCTGCCGTCCACGAACTTGGTGAACTTGAAGCCCAGTTCGCCGCCGACGTCCACCAGCTTCTGCGTGCCCGCAATCTGGCCGATCGCGGCCGGATTCGAGAACTTGGCGCCGCCCTGCTCAACGAATATCTTCGGCGTGAAGCTCACACCGTAAACGCTCGGCAAGGCGACTTCGGTGAAAGCCCGCGCCAGGTAGCCCTTGTCGCCGACTGCAACACCGGGCAGCGACGAGGTGAGGTTGCCGACACCGCCGAGCACCCACTGCTGCTGCTCGGGCACGGTGGTGTTGGTGATCTGGCCGCTGCCCTCGATGCCGCTATCGATGGTGCCTGTCCAGAAGAACTTCAGGCGCACAGCGGGGCGGTACAGCAGGTAGCCCTCGTTGGCGAGCACGAATTGATCGCCGATCTTGTCGTTGCCGAAGCCCTTGCGCACGGTCGCAGCGCCCTCGAATGACCACTGGTGGCTGATGAACTCGAAATTCTGTCCATAGGCGAGGCCGATTTCGCCGCTGGTGTAAAGCTGGTGCTGGGCCTCGGTGCCGGCCGGCAGGGTGGTCGTGGTTCCGCCGCTGCTGACGGTAACGCTGTCCTGCAGCTTGAGCCGCTTGCCGGTGCGGTCGGCCTTGACCTGCAGGGTCAGGCGCTTGGTGAAGTCCGCGTACAGCGGATACATCCAGCTCGCTTCGCCGGTATAGATGCGGCCATCGAGCGGTTCCACCTGGCCGGGGTTGTAGAAGTAGTTGACGTAGCGCCCGGCGATGCCGAAAACGCCCCAGGGCGTGACGCGGTTCCAGCCCAGGTCCTGTTCGTTGTAGTCGCCGGGGTTGCCCCTGTTCTCGAACTGCGACAGACCGTGGCGCCAGAACAGGCGGAACTCATCGCCCCAGACCGATGCGGTCTTGAGATCGGCGTCGAGAAAATAGCGGCTTGCGAAACGGTTGCCGACGTTGCTCAGTTCAGCCTTGACCATGGTCGGGTCCGTATCCTTGCTGTTCTTCTCGAAGTCCAGAACCTGCCCGCCGTTGCCGTCCGGCTCGAACACCGGGTAGATCGTGACGCCGGCGCGGTCGGCGGCCATGCTGGCCAGCGTGCGCCTGGGTTCCATGTCGCTCGCAGTCAGCGGGTTCGCATTCTGCAGGCCATCAAGATAGGGCTTGAGCGGCTCCGGCGCACGGATGCCGCTGACCTTGCCAGGGGTGACGGTGACATAGAGATCATGACCCGACAGCGCGTAGGCGACCTGCGCGGCGGGGAAGCCGGCGAGGTAGGCGGCGGCGCCGAGATTGCGCACCGCGTTGGACAGGTCGCCGGCCACTCCGATGGCGTTGCGGATCGCCGCTTCGTTGAGCACGTTCGTGGCCGAGACGTGAATCTGATAAGTCTGGAAGCCGACGCTGACGCCAGCGCCGGCCTGCTGCTGCAAGGCCTCGACGGAGCCGAGTTGGGGTTGTGGTGGAGGTGGAAGTTCGACGCTCATGACAGCCCCGCGTGTGGTGCCTAGTTGTTGTTGATCGAGCCAGCGGACGCAATCCTAACCGGCCTTGAATCCTGATGCCTGGGGCGATTCCCTCAGCAGTGCAAAACCCGCGTATGAGTCTGTGCTGCCGTTACCGCCGGAATTCGTGCGAAAATCTGCCCGCGTTCAAACAGGAAGGGACTTCATCGTGGCGTGGATCAAGCGGGGCGTGGGCTTGCTGTGCATCGTGCTGCTGCCGGGCTGTGCGGCCATGACTCAGGTAGTGCAGTTCTTCTCCGGCGCGCAGCCGGCCTATGTGCAGGAAGCTGGGCGCGCGGAAGACTGCGGCGTGCAGCGGCCCGAAACCACTGTGCTGGTGCTGGCCAGCGCGGACGAGGTGCGCAAGTGGCAGGTCAGCCGCGGCATCGCGCTGGCGGACGACGACGCGCTCAAACCCGGCCCCTACGCGCTGGTCGAACTCGGCAGCCGGCCCAGCGGCGGCTACGGATTGGTGATCAGCCGCGATGCCGATGTGCGCAAGGAAGTGCTGGTGCTCAAGGGCACGTTCTTCGCGCCTGATGCAGGTCAGCCTGCGGCGCAGGGCGCAAGCAGCCCCTGCGTGCTGGTGAGCCTGCCGTCGCAGCCGCCATATCGCGGTGTGTCGGTGGTGGACCAGCTCGGCCATCTCCGCGCTACCACCCTGACGGGCGGATGAGAATGCCTTGAAGGTCCACCCGCTAGGTAGGATTTGATACACACGATCATTATTAAATATTGAATATAGTAAATATTAGTAATTAAAAAATCACATTTATGAATCGCCCGCGCCAAGAGCGGGTGAGGAAAGGGAACAAGCCATGCTGAGTTTTTTGCCCGCAACCTTGCACGGCATTATCGTCGTGCTGATGTTCACGCTGAACACGCTGTTCTGGGCGGCGTGGGTCTACGCCGCCATCCTACTCAAGCTGCTCACGCCCAGCGGCACCGCGCTGCGCGCGCGCGCCTCGCGCCTGGTGGCGTGGCTGGCGCAGAACTGGGCGGGCGTGAATGCCTGGATGAGCGATGTGTTCATGAAGATCGAGTGGGATGTGCGCATAGACGCGCAACTCGATCCGCAGGGCCAGTACCTGGTCTGCTCCAATCACCAGACCTGGAACGACATCTTCGTGCTGATGAAAACCTTCGGCCGCCGCGCGCCGTTCTTCAAGTTCTTCATCAAGCAGGAACTGATCTGGGTGCCGGTGCTGGGGCTGGCCTGGTGGGGGCTCGATTTCCCTTTCATGAAGCGCTACACGCCCGAACAGATCGCGAAAGATCCTTCGCTCAAAGGCAAGGATCTCGACACCACGCGCAAGGCCTGCGAACAGTATAAAAACGTGCCGGTCACGATCCT
>JBOICL010000484.1:0-11014 GCA_050740055.1 Stenotrophobium sp. | reverse complement strand
CCCAATACGCCTGACGCCCTTGCGCACATACCTCACCGATACGCGCCAGCACGTCGGGGCGGCGCTCGTTGCTCATCGCTACCGTGACTACTGGCGTGCGGCCCGGTGGCAGTTCGTCAATCACACTGACATCCAAATCGGCGTAGAGCGTCTGCGCCAGCGTGCGCGGGATCGGCGTAGCCGACATGATCAGCTGGTGCGGCGAGAACGCTCCCGGCCCCTTGTCTCGCAGCGCCAAGCGCTGCTGCACGCCGAAGCGGTGTTGCTCGTCCACTACTACCAGTGCGAGTTTTTGGAACTGGACGGACGACTGGAACACGGCATGCGTGCCGATCACCAGTTGCACCTCGCCCGCCGCGACACGCGCCAGCGCCTTGTTCTTTTCGGACTTCTTCAGCTTGCCGGCCAGCATTGCGACATCGAGACCCAGCGGCGTAAACCATTTGCGGAAATTCAGATAGTGCTGCTCCGCCAGCAGTTCGGTCGGTGCCATCAGTGTGGCCTGCCAACCGGCGCGCGCGGCGGCGAGCATGGCGGCGGCGGCGACCACGGTCTTGCCTGAACCGACATCGCCCTGCACCAGCCGTAGCATCGGTCGCGGCGCATCGAGATCGCGGGCGATCTCGTCCATCACGCGCCGCTGCGCGCCGGTGAATTTGAACGGCAGCACCTTTTGCAGGGCAGCGCGCGCCTGCGCGGTGCCCACGATGCGCGGCGCGGGCCGTGTGCGCACCGCATTGCGCAGCATGCGCATGCACAACTGGTGCGCAAGCAATTCTTCGCAGATCAGCCTTTGTTGCGCCGGATGCGCGTTTCGCAGCAGCAGCGCCGCGTCGGCATCCGTGGAAGGGCGATGGATGGCACGCAGCGCGGCCAGCGTATCCGGCCCCGCAGCGAAGCCGGGCAATGTCAGGTTGAACACCGCGTCGCGCGAGGCAAGGTCCAGCGCTTGCGCGACCAGCGTGCCGAGCTTGGCCTGGGTGATGCCGGTGGTTAGCGGATAGATCGGCGCAAGCCCCTGGTCGGGTTTCAGATCGTCGGCGTGTTCCGCCAGGCGGTATTGCGGATGCACCATCTCCCAGCCCTGAGCGCCCATGCGCACGGTGCCGTAGGCCATCAGCCAGCGGCCGGTGCTGAAATTCTTTTTCTGCGGCTCGTTGAAATGAAAGAAGCGCAGCAGCAGCGAGCCGGCACCGTCGTCCACCAGCACGCGCAGACTGCGGCGGCCGCCGAAGCGCACGTCGGCCAGTTCCACGCGCGCGCGGATCAGGGTCTCTTCGCCGTCCTTGAGTTGCGTCAAGGGGGTGAAGTGGCGGCGGTCTTCGTAGCGCGTGGGCAGATGAAACAGCAGGTCCTGCACGCGCTCGATGCCCAGCGCGCACAGGCGCAGGGCGAGTGCCGGGCCTGCGCCCTTGAGATAGGTCGCGGCAGAGTGCAGCTTGAGCGGCGGACGGCTCCCGCTCGCCTGCGCGCCGCGCGCAACCTTGGCACTTACGTCAGGCAAAACTATTCGATCACCATCACCGCGTCCGCCTCGACGCGCGCGCCGCGCGGCAGGGCCACCACGCCGATGGCCGCGCGCGCCGGATACGGTTGCTGGAAATACTGCGCCATAATTTCGCTGACCTTGGGAAAATGCGCGAGGTCGGTCAGGAACACATTCAGCTTGGCGACATCCTTGAGCCCACCGCCGCCGGCGTTTGCAACCGCCGCGAGATTCCTGAACACCTGGTGAATCTCGTCGTCGATGCTCGCGTTGACCAGCGTCATGCTGGCCGGGTCCAGCGCGATCTGGCCCGACAGATACACGGTGTTGCCGCACTTCACCGCCTGCGAATAGGTGCCGATGGCGGCGGGGGCGTTGGGCGTGGAGATGATCTGGCGTGACATGGGTTTTCCGGTGGTGGCTGAAAATATTTTTCGGTTTCCTACGTCACCCGCTTCGGGGTTTTCGCAGAAGTGGGCTGTTTTATTTTACTGTAAATACAATATATAGGTAAATAATATATAACTCAATGCCGCAGCAAAACTAGCAGAGCGGGTGGCCGCTCAGGCGCGGCTGACGCGCTCCACGCCGTCGATGCGGCGCAGGCGGCGCAGCACTCGCGCCAGGTGCACGCGGCCTTTCACCGTGAGCACGACGCGCATCTCGATGGTCTCGCCGCCGGCGCGATCGGGCATGTGCAGATTCTCGATGCTGGATTCGGCGCCGGCGATCTGCCCGGTAACTTCGGCGAGCAGACCGCGGCGGTTCTGCGCCTTGAGCCGCAGTTCGGTCAGATAGTCGCCCTGCACTTTTTCCGACCAGACCAGCGGCACCCAGTCCTGCGGCCGCGCCTTGATCTGCGCGCAGTCCATGCGGTGCACGACGATGCCGCGGCCAACGCTGACGTTGCCGCGGATGTCGTCGCCGGGAATCGGGTAGCAGCAGCGCGCGTAGTCGAGCACCAGGCCCTCAGTGCCCTCGATCGCCAGCGGCACGCCCTCGCCCACCACAGCGGCAGTGGCCAGCGACGACGGCAGGAAATGCCGCGCCACCAGCGGCGCGAGCCGCTCGCCCTTGCCGATGGCGGCGTAAAGCTCCTCGATGTCCTTGAGCTTGAGCGCAGTGAGCACCGGCTCGCTGGACTCGTCCTTGAGCACGTTCTTGGAAATATGCAGGTCGCGCAGCGCGATTTCGAGCAGGCGATGGCCGAGGCGGATCGCCTCGTCCTCTTTCTGCAAGCGCAGATAACCGCGGATCGAGGTGCGCGCCTTCGCGGTCTTGACGAAATTCAGCCAGGCGGCGTTGGGACGCGCGTGGCGCGCGGTGATGATCTCCACCGTCTGGCCGTTGCGCAGCGGCGTGTGCAGCGGCTCCAGGCTGCCGTCGAGCCGCGCGGAAACGCAGCGGTCGCCGAGCTGAGAATGCACGGAGTAGGCGAAGTCCACCGGCGTCGCGCCACGCGGCAGGCGGCGGATCTGGCCCTTGGGCGTGAACACGTAAACCTCGTCGGGGAACAGGTCCACCTTGACGTTGTCGATGAAGTCCATCGGCGACTGTCCGCCGAGCGTGTCGAACAGGTTGCCCAGCCACTCTCGCGCGCGCGCCTGCGGCGCCAGGTTGGTGTTCTTGTCGCCGAGCTTGTACTGCCAGTGCGCGGCGATGCCGCTCTCGGAGATATGGTGCATCTCGCGCGTGCGGATCTGCACCTCGACCTTGTGTCCGCCCGGCCCTATGCAGGACGTGTGCAGGGACTGGTAGCCGTTGGACTTGGAATTGGCGATGTAGTCGTCAAACTCGCCCGGCACCGGCTTGTAGACGTGATGCACCACCCCCAGCGCGCGGTAACAGTCATCGATCTTGGTCACCACCACGCGGAAACCCAGCAGGTCCATGACCTTGAGCAGCTTGAGCTTCTTGCGCCGCATCTTCTGGTAGACGCTGTAGATGTTCTTCTCGCGCCCGATCACTGTGGCGCCGACGCCCTCTTCACGCAGCGCCGCCGACAGCTTCTGCTCGACCTCACGAATCATGCTCTTGGTATCGCCAAGCTGTTCCTTGATTGAGCGCTCCAGCACCTCGTAGCGGTTCGGGTAGAGGTTGGCGAACGCCAAGTCCTCCAGTTCCGTGCTGATGCTGTGGATGCCCAGGCGCTGCGCGATGGGCGCGTAAATCTCCAGCGTCTCGCGCGCGGTGCGGCGTCGCTTGGCCGACTCCATCGCCGACAGCGTGCGCATGTTGTGCAGGCGGTCTGCGAGCTTGACCAGGATCACGCGCAAGTCCTGCGACACCGCCATCAACAGCTTGCGGAAACTCTCCGCCTGGCGCTCGGCGCGCGTCATTCCCTCGATCTTGCCGATCTTGCTCACGCCATCGACGATCTCGGCAACATCCTTGCCGAACTCCAGCGCCAGCGAATCGCGCGAGATGCCGGTGTCCTCGATCACATCGTGCAGGATCGCCGCTTCCAGCGTGGTGTGGTCCAGGCGCAGGCCCGCGAGGATATGCGCGACCGCCAGCGGGTGGTAGATGTAAGGCTCACCGGAGCTGCGAGCCTGCCCGGCGTGCAGCTTCGCGCCGAACTCGTGCGCGCGCCGCACTTCGGCGATCTGCTCCTCGGTCATGTACTCGTCGAGCACGCGGCACAGCGCGTCGATGCCGAACTCGCGCGCCACCCGCTGCGTGCGCAGGGCGGTGCTGATGCGATGGATGACGGGCAGTTCCATGGTGTCCGCAGTATGGAACGCCATCGCCCAAAACGGCAAAGGCCCGCGTCGGCGGGCCTTTGTCATACGGCATGCGGGTTACATTCGACTTACATGTCGAAAGACGGATCCAGCGCTTCCAGTTCCACCTTGGGCTGCTGAATCGCGGGCAGATCAGCCTCGTCCAGCACCGCGCGGGTCACGTGGCCTTCAGCGATCTCGCGCAGCGACAGCACGGTGGACTTGTGCGTGCCCCAGGGAATCTTCGCCTCGGCGCCGCGCGCCAGCTGGCGTGCGCGCTTGGCGGCAACCAGGGTCAGGTCGAACTGGTTGGGGATCTTGTCGAGACAATCTTCAACGGTGACACGGGCCATGCCAAAACCTGCGGCTAAAACGAAAGGGTGCGGATTTTAGCCGATGACACCGCTTTTATCCACAAGCTCCGCAATCAAGGACCGGTAGCGCAATGCCTGCGCCTCCCGCCGCTGGCGGCGCGCCACGAAAATCGCTGCCAGATGGTCGAGCGCGTACTCGAAAGTGTCGTTGACCACCAGGTAATCGTACTCGGCGAAATGCGCCATCTCGTCATGCGCCTGCCGCATGCGCGCTGCGATCACCGCGTCGCTGTCCTGCCCGCGCCCGCGCAGTCGCCGTTCCAGTTCCGCCAGCGACGGCGGCAGGATGAAGATGCCCTGCGCCGCCGCGGAACGCGCCTTGACCTGCCGCGCGCCCTGCCAGTCGATGTCCAGAATCACGTCGCTGCCTGCGGACAGTAGCTCCTCCGTCCTGGCACGCCCGGTGCCATAGCGCCGGCCAAACACTTCCGCATGCTCAAAAAACTCTTCCCGCTCGATCATGCGCAGGAAATCGGCCTCGTCTACGAAGTGATAATGCGCGCCGTCTTCCTCGCCCGGCCGCGGCGCGCGCGTGGTGTAGGAAACGGAAATCGCCGCCTGGATGCCCTGCGCCGCCAGCCGCGGCAGCAGTGCCCGCGCCAGACTGGTCTTGCCGCCGCCGCTGGGCGCGGACAGCACAAACAGATCACCGCGCGGAGACAGCCGCTCACTCAATGTTCTGCACCTGCTCGCGCATCTGCTCGATGATGACTTTCATCTCCACGCCGCAGCGCGTCATCTCCGCGTCCTGCGACTTGGACGACAGCGTATTGGCCTCGCGGTTGAGTTCCTGCATGAGAAAATCCAGGCGGCGGCCGACCGATTCGCCGCGCTCCAGCGTCTGCTTCACTTCCTGGATGTGACTGGCAAGGCGCGCCATTTCCTCCTCGACATCCAGACGCTGCGCCGCCAGCGCGACTTCCTGCGCCAGCCGCTGCGCTTCGACTTCCACACCCAGTTCGGCGCAACGCGCGCGCAGTTTCGCCACCCATTGCTCGCGCACTTGCGGATAGCGCTCCCGCACTTTTTTCACCAGCGCATCGACCGCATCGCAGCGCTCGCGCAGGAACTGCTCAAGGCGTTCTCCTTCGCGTCCACGGGTCTGCGTGAAGTCCTTTAACGCACGCTCGAAAAGCTTTTTCGCCTCGGCAATCAACGGCGCGAAATCGGCCTGATCCTGCCGCAGGATGCCGGGAAACCCGATCACACGCAGGGGATCCGGCGTGGAACTGGCGCCCAGTTCGAAGGACACCTTGTCCATCGCGACGCGCAACTGATGCAGGCGTTCGAGGTTGAGATCCAGCGTCTCCGCCGCCGCACCTTCGCGCACATAGCGCAGGCCTGCCTCGACCTTGCCGCGCGAGATATGGCCGCTGGCCTGCGTGCGCCACTCGTTTTCCAGTGCGCGGAATTCTTCCGGCAGCTTGAGCTGCAAATCGAGGTAGCGGTGGTTGACCGAGCGCAATTCCCAGCTGATGCGGCCCCAGGGAGCCTGCGTTTCGACGCGGGCGTAGCCCGTCATGCTGCGAATCATGGATTTCCCGGATGAAAACTCGTGCGGCATTGTAGCCGCATCGTAGCCGTCCGAGCGATCATCCCGGAGTGCTGCGGGGTTACCCCGCGACAGCATTTTTTGCAGACCTGAAAGCAGTGCGGCTACGTGACAGCGGGATGCCGTATCAGGTAGCCGCCCGGCGCCGGACCCTAGCGGTGCGCGGCGCAATTTTCCAGGCGATACGGGCGGCGGCCTCTGCCGCCCGTGCCTGAATCAGGTCAATCCGCTTATTTTTTCTTCGCCGCGGATTTGGCTTTTTTCACCATCTTCTTGACTGCCTTCTTGGCCTTGGCGACAACCTTCTTCGCCGCGGACTTCTTGGCAGCCGGCTTCTTGCCTGCTGCCTTCTTGGCAGCCGGTTTCTTCGCAGCTGACTTCTTCGCTTTGGTCACCGCCATGTCACAATCCTCCGTTCATCAACGATGTGCGGAATATTCCGCGCCGATGGAAATACGCAAAACTGCATTTCCATAGTTGTGAAGTTTTACTTATAAAAGAGAGAAAATCAACACCTTTAGTTTTCTTGTACTTCCACGTCATGTCCAATCAAACAAAACACATGCTGCAACATGCGATTTTTTTTGCGCTGTTTTTGTGTGCCGCAAATTCGTTCGCGCAAATCGCTGAAAGCCCCGCAAAGCCCGTCCTGCTGCGGTATTCGGTGGTTCATGTTTTTCCGCACGACACCACTCATTTCACCGAAGGGCTGGCCTTGCACGACGGAAAAATTCTGGAGAGCGCGGGCCGTTACGGCCTCTCCTCGCTCTACGAGACGGACCTCGCAACTGGCCGCGTTTTGCGCGAACACAGGCTCGCTGCGCGCTATTTCGGTGAAGGCATGACAGTCGCGAATAACCGCATCGTGCAGCTCACCTGGCGTGAACACACGGGGTTCGTTTACGACCTCGCGTTCAAGCGGATCAGTTCATTCAGCTACCCGACCGAGGGCTGGGGTCTCGCGAATTTCAATCGCGATCGCGAGCTGGTGATGAGTGACGGCAGCGCGAAACTGCACTTCCTCAGCGCCGATGATTTCCATCCCTTGCGCGAAGTCACGGTGCATGCGGGCGATCATAAAATCACGCAGATCAACGAGCTCGAAGCCGCCAAGGGATTTATTTACGCGAACATCTGGACCACTGAGCTGATCGTGGTGATCGATCCCTCAGACGGAGCGGTGCGCGCGTGGCTGGATCTGTCGGCACTGAAGCAGCGGTTGCACAAGCCCAAAGACTGGAACGAGCAGGAAAATGTGCTGAACGGCATCGCCTACGATCCGCGCAGCGGTCATTTTTTCGTCACCGGCAAATGCTGGCCGTCGCTGTTCGAGATCGCGATCGAGAAATTTCCGACTGAAAATCATCCGGCGGGAACGGCCACGCCCCAGTAGTTGTAGGTCAAGGGACGCGGGCCGGGCAGATACATCTTCTCCAAGCTCTCAATGCGGAAGCCGCCCGCTTCGAGCAAGGCCGGAATGTCGCGGTTGAGATTGCAGCCGCCGGCCATCGGTTTCCATACCGGGTTGAGCCGGTCCTGCCAGCGCCGCACGGCGGCATCCGGCGCCGCGCCGTGTTCGCAGTACAGCAGGCGGCCGTCCGGCTTGAGCACGCGGCACATTTCCCTGAGCGCCTTCACCGGATCGGGAATCGTGCATAAGGTGTAGGTGCACACCACGGTGTCGAAGCTCGCATCCGGCATCGGAATCTCCTCCGCCGACAACACCAGCCATTCGACCTCCAGCCCCGCGGCCCGCATGCGCCGCCGCGCTTTCGGGTTCATCTGCGCCGCCGGGTCCAGCGCGCTCAACTGGCCCAGCCGCGACTTGTCGTAGAACGGCAGATTGCGCCCAGTGCCCACGCCGATCTCCAGCACACGCCCGCGCGCCAGCGGCACGATCTTGGCGCGCTGCCGCTGCACCGCGCGGATGCCGCACATGAAATCCAGCAACTGCGGCAACAGGTATTGTTCGTAGAGGTTCATGGGTTCACCCGCTCCGGGTTAGTAATGGTCAGGTTATGTTATAAATTATTTAATTATATTAAAATAAGTAAGCATATTTTAAAAATAGTCCACCGAAATCCAGCGTAGCGGGTGCATCCTAATCCAGAACGGGAGCCTCGTGTTTCCGGTTTATGGTAATACCCATTACGGCTCGATATGCCTTTTGAAATACGGTTTGACCAAACGATTCCACCGCCGTATAAAGTGCGCAAGGCCGCAGAATCCCGGAGATCAGTAATGTTACTTACCCATGAGCACAAGGAACTTTATCGCACGGTGAAGAAGTTCGTGGAAGACGAGTTGAACCCCCACGTCAACGAATGGGAAAAGGCCGGCATCTGGCCCGCTCACGAAGTCCTGAAAAAGATGGGCACGCTGGGCCTGCTCGGTATCAGCAAACCGGAAGCCTACGGCGGCATGGGCCTCGACTACTCCTACGAAGTGGTGTTCGCGCAGGCGCTGGGCAACTGCACCTGCGGCGGCGTGCCGATGGGCATCGGCGTGCAGACCGACATGGCCACGCCCGCGTTGGCGCGCTTCGGCTCCGACGCGCTCAAGAAGGAATACCTCGCGCCCGCGATCGCCGGCGACATGGTGGTGTCCATCGCGGTGTCCGAGGCCGGCGCCGGCTCCGACGTGGCGAGCATCAAGACCACGGCGCGCAGGGACGGCGGCGACTACGTCATCAACGGCTCGAAGATGTGGATCACCAACGGCACGCAGTCCGACTGGGCCTGCATGCTGGTGCAGACCGGAGAAGGCAAACCGCATCAGAACAAGTCCCTGATCGTGGTACCGATGGACGCCAGGGGCATCGATCGCAAGACCAAGCTCGACAAGCTCGGCATGCGCGCCTCCGACACGGCGATGATTTTCCTGGACAACGTGCGCGTGCCGCAGCGCAACCTGATCGGACAGGAAGGCATGGGCTTCATGTACCAGATGATGCAGTTCCAGGAAGAGCGGCTGTTCGGCGCTGCCAGCGGCCTCGACGGCCTGACCAACATCATCAACGAAACCATCGATTACACACGCCAGCGGCAGGCCTTCGGGCAGTCGCTGCTGGACAACCAGTCCGTGCACTTCCGCCTGGCCGAACTCAAGACCGAGGTGGAAGCGCTCAGGGCGCTGGTCTACCAGACCACCGAGGAATACGTGGCCGGCCGCGACGCGGCGATGCTCGCCAGCATGTGCAAGCTCAAGGCCGGGCGCATAGGCCGCGAAGTCACCGACGCCTGCCTGCAATACTGGGGCGGCCAGGGCTATATGTGGGAGAGCAACGTCGCCCGCGCCTATCGCGACACGCGCCTGATCTCCATCGGCGGCGGCGCCGACGAAATCATGCTCGGCATCATCTGCAAGCTGATGAATATCCTGCCAGGCAAGAAAAAACTCGAGACGCAAAAAGCCGCGAGAGCGGCGGCGTAAGCAATCCGCTTGGCCTGCGCCGATCCTTCGGCGCAGGCGACGTTACGCTTCAGCCTGGAGTTGTTTCGCCCACATCTGGCGACTGCACAGAAAAAATATCTTTGTAACTCATGTAACTGGAAGCGATCAGCACCGGACCGACGATCAGAAAACCCAGCATCAGCGGTATCGCGGCCACGATTGCAATCAGCACGGCGATCAGGCCATATAGTGTAAATGGCGCCATATTCTGCCAACTGCCCGCAAAACTCAGTTTCATGGCCTCTATTGCCGGGACATCGTGAAACACTACCAGTGCCGGCGCGAACCAATTTGCCATCATCAAAGGGACCAGTAGGACGAGCCCGATGAGCAGACCCAGCAGCGTGCTCATGCCAAACTGAAAACCTTCTCCGCCGTGCAGGAAGCTTGCTCCTCCCGCAAAAATCAGCCCGCCGGCTAGCACAGCGATCAGGACAAACCCGACGAAGTACAGCACACCCACCAGCAGCAACTGTCCGATTTTGCCGCCAGAGAAGCCGGAAAACAGGTGCTCGATTTTCAGTTCAGCACCGTCATCAAGACTTTTGCACCCGATAAACCAGCCCGCTTGAAACACGGGGCCGAATAAGCCGGTCACCAGACCGCCACCGGGAGCATAGCTGACCGTCCCGATCAGCAGGATCCAGATCACGATCATGCCGATCCAGATC
The DNA here is from genome assembly GCA_050740055.1 of Stenotrophobium sp. Lineage (GTDB taxonomy): Bacteria > Pseudomonadota > Gammaproteobacteria > Nevskiales > Nevskiaceae > Stenotrophobium. Next base: position 755 of record JBOICL010000484.1, on the reverse strand, counting down.
CCCGGCGCGCGTTTGAATAGCTCAAACCCGCCTGAAATCCAGTCCACGCCACGCCCCGAAGGCACGCTCCGCGGTTTGATCCCCTGCGAAACATTTATCGCTTCCATATCTGCCCCCTTTTTGATCCAGTGCCTGAAGTATGCCCCAGAGCCTGCGTTCACAGCGGGCTTTCAGCTCGAAGTTAAACGCGCACATAAAAAAACCCCGGATACGAATATCCGGGGTTTACAACTTAAGAGCCTGGCAGTGTCCTACTCTCGCATGGTCTAGCCACACTATCATCGGCGCTGAATCGTTTCACTTCTGTGTTCGGGATGGGAACAGGTGGTTCCAACTCGCTATTGCCGCCAGGCAAACTGGCTGACTGATTGCATATTCGCAATCAATCGAAATGGGTTTGTAGTCAAACACTGAAGCAATCTCAATTGCCTAGTAGTGCGAAACGTCAAAAATGCTTGAGCGTTATATGATCAAGCCGCACGGGCAATTAGTACGCGTTAGCTCCATGCATTACTGCACTTCCACACCGCGCCTATCAACCAGGTAGTCTACCTGGGCCCTACAGGAGCCTTAAAGACTCGCGAGATCTAATCTTGAGGTGGGCTTCACGCTTAGATGCTTTCAGCGTTTATCCCGTCCGAACATAGCTACCCGGCGATGCCACTGGCGTGACAACCGGAACACCAGAGGTTCGTTCAACCCGGTCCTCTCGTACTAAGGTCAACTCCTCTCAAATCTCGAACGCCCACGGCAGA
>JBOICL010000483.1:0-2752 GCA_050740055.1 Stenotrophobium sp. | reverse complement strand
CGTGGACTGGAACGCGGTGCGCGCAGCCTACGAGCCGCTGCTGCCGCTACTCGGCTCGCGCGAGGACCTCAACTACCTGGTCGGCGAGGTTCAGGGCGAACTCGGCAACTCGCACACCTATGTCGGTGGCGGTGACGCCGACGACCCCACCGCGAAGGTACCGACCGGCCTGCTCGGCGTGGACTTCACGCTTGATGCGAAATCCGGCCGCTACTATTTCGCGCGCATCTATCCCGGCGACAACACGCGCGAGAATTACCGCTCGCCGCTGACGCAGCCGGGCCTGAAAGTGGAACAGGGCGACTACCTGCTCGCGGTGGACGGCCACGATCTGAAAGCGCCCACCGATCCCTACAGCCTGTTCGTCGGCAAGGACGAGGGCACGGTCAAGCTCGCCATCGCCGATTCCGCGGACGGCAAGCGCCGCGACGTGGTGGCCGCGCCGGTGAAAGTGGAACTGCCGCTGCGCGAGCAGGCCTGGATCGAACACAACCGCGAGACCGTGGACAAACTCTCCGGCGGCAAGATCGCCTATGTGTATTTGTCGGACATGGAAGCGCTGGGCATGGAGCAGTTCGTGCGACAGTTCTACAACCAGCTCGACAAGCAGGCGCTGATCGTCGATGACCGCTACAACGGCGGCGGCTTTATCGACCAGATCGTGCTGGAGCGCCTGCGCCGCATCCTGGTGGGCATGACCACCAATCGCCAGCGCGTGGCCATGCCGATTCCGCAGCAGCTGATCGACGGCCCGAAGGCCTGCCTGATCAACCACTACTCGGCTTCGGACGGCGACATCTTCCCGTTCTACTTCCGCAAATACGGCCTCGGCCCGCTGATCGGCACGCGCACCTGGGGCGGCGTACGCGGCATCCGCGGCTTCTGGCCGCTGATGGACGGCGGCTATATCACCGTGCCGGAAGACAGCCTCTACGGACTCGACTCGCAATGGGTGATCGAGAATCACGGCGTGGCTCCTGACATGGAAGTCGCTACCGATCCCGGCCAGTTGCTGGCCGGCCACGACGCTCAGCTTCAAACGGCGGTGAGCTACCTGCTCGATCAACTCAGCAAGAAGCCGGGCGGCCTGCCGCAGGCACCTGCGCTGCTGCCGGCCTACCCGCCGGCCGGACACGAGTAGGCGCATTCGTTCCCTCGGATAACTCTCCTCAACTGTCTCCGCCAGCATCGCAAGATGCTGGTGGAGACATGGGGCATGCCATCGCATCCTGCCGCTCACGCCTGCCCGCGTTCCAGAATGGAAGCGTGGCGCTTATGATTCGGCTGCGGGATCGCAACGAATCCGTACCGCCTGCAATATGGAGAGCGACATGAGCCAGAAGAATATCCAGTCCATTCTCGAAGAAGGCCGCGTGTTTGCACCGCCGGCGGAATTCGCCAAGCACGCGCGCCTCAACGCGAAGAAACTGGAGTCTTTGCATACGGCGGCGGCCAAGGATCATGTAGGCTTCTGGGCGGAACTGGGGCGCAAGGAAATCTCCTGGCATACGCCGTTCACGCAAGCGCTGGACGACAGCCACGCGCCCAACTACCGCTGGTTTACGGGCGGCCGTCTCAACGCCTCGGCGAACTGCCTGGACCGGCATCTCGGTGCGCGCGGCGACAAGATCGCGATCCGCTTCGAGGGCGAGAAAGGCGACACCAGGAACTGGACCTACCGTGAACTGCACGCGGAAGTCTGCCGCCTCGCCAACGCGCTGAAGTCGCAGGGCATCGCCAAGGGCGACCACGTGGTCATCTACATGCCGATGACCCCGCAGGCGGCCATCGCCATGCTCGCCTGCTCGCGCATCGGCGCCATCCATTCGGTCGTGTTCGGCGGCTTCTCCGCAGCCTCGCTCAAGGACCGCATCGAGAACACCGGCGCGAAGCTGGTGATCACCGCCGACGGCGGCCACCGCGCCGGTAGCATCGTCGATCTGAAAAAAGCCGTCGATGAAGCGCTCGCCAGCGGCTGCAAGACAGTCGAAAAAGTGATCGTCCATAAACGCACCGGTCATGACATCGGCTGGAACGCGCAGCGTGATCTCTGGTGGCACGAGTTGCTTGGCAAGCAGTCCGACCGCTGCGATCCGCTGTGGGTCGAGGCGGAGCATCCGCTGTTCCTGCTCTACACCTCCGGCTCCACCGGCAAGCCCAAGGGTGTGCAGCACAGCACCGGCGGCTATCTGCTGGGCGTGCACGTCACCTGCCAGTGGGTGTTCGACCTGCGTGACGGCGACGTGTTCTGGTGCACTGCCGATGTCGGATGGGTCACCGGCCACAGTTACGTGGTGTACGGGCCGCTGTCGAATGGCGCGACCGTGCTCATGTACGAGGGCACGCCCACGGTGCCGGACGCGGGGCGCTTCTGGAAAATCTGCCAGGACCACGGCGTCACCATCTTCTACACCGCGCCGACCGCGATCCGCGCGCTGATGAAAGCCGGCGAGGAATGGCCGAACAAATATGATCTGTCGAAACTGCGCCTGCTCGGCAGCGTCGGCGAGCCGATCAATCCCGAAGCGTGGATGTGGTACCACCGCGTCATCGGCAAGGAAAAACTGCCGATCGTGGACACCTGGTGGCAGACCGAGACCGGCGCCATCATGATGTCGCCCGTGCCTGGCGCGACGCCGGCCAAGCCCGGCTCCTGCACACGGCCGCTGCCCGGCATCGCCATGGGCATCGTCGATGACGCCGGCAATGTGATCGAGCAACTCAACCAGGGCGGCTATCTGGTCGCCACCAA
>JBOICL010000482.1:0-1487 GCA_050740055.1 Stenotrophobium sp. | reverse complement strand
GGCTCTGAGCGCCATGTTCGCGTTCTCCAAAGTTGCGTGGTGGCTGATCACGCCCGCGACACAACTGCTGATCCTTACGCTGCTCGCGTGGCTGCTGTTCCGCCGCCGTCCGCGGCTGTCGCACGCGTTGCTGGCGCTGGCCGTCGCATGGCAATGCGCGATCTACTTTATGCCGGTGACGGACTGGGTGTTAGGGCCGCTGGAAAACCGCCTCCAGCCTCCCCCAGCAGATTTGACCGTGACTGGGATCATCGTGCTCGGCGGCGCACTGGATCTTCCCGTTTCGGAGGAGCGCAGGCATGCCGAACTGGCCTCATCCGGCGACCGGCTCACCGCGCTGGTGGCGTTGGCGCGGCGCTATCCGCAGGCGAAACTCGTCTTCACCGGCGGCTCCGCAAAACCCTTTGGAACAGGCGCATCGGAAGCCGAATTCGTTCCCGCCTTCGTGCAATCACTTGGACTCGATCCGAAGCGGCTGATCCTGGAAAACCGTTCGCGCAATACTTGGGAAAATGCCGTGTTCAGCAAGGCGCTGGTGCACCCGCAAGCGGGTGAACACTGGCTGCTGGTGACCTCGGCCTGGCACATGCCGCGCGCCATCGGCTGCTTCCGCGCAGCGGGCTGGCCGGTGATCGCCTACCCGGTGGATTACATGAGCACGCGCGGCGCAGGTGACGAGGATTTTGACCCGGAGTGGCGTCTGCGCAAACTGCGCTTCGGCCTCAAGGAATGGGTCGGCCTGATCGCCTATCACCTGATGGGCCGCACAGATCGCTGGCTCCCCGCGCCGTGAAGGAGATTTTCATGCCAGGACAACTATTCATCGACGGTGCTTGGCGCGATGGACACGGTGCAGAACTCGCCAGTCAGAATCCGGCCGACGGCAGCGTCATCTGGCGTGGGCACAGCGCCTCCGCGGAGGATGTAAACGATGCCGCGCAAGCGGCACGACGTGCATTTGAAGACTGGGGTGTCCTACCCTTTACGGAACACGAAAAAATTGTGCGCCAATTTTGCCGGTTGCTGGAACAGCACAAGGAGCGCCTCGCCGATGTAATCGGACAGGAAACCGGCAAACCCCTGTGGGAAACGCGCACGGAAATCGCGGCGATGATCGGCAAGATCGACATCTCCGTGCGTGCCTGGCACCAGCGCACCGGCAGCAGCGAGACGCAGAACGGCGCAGTGAAAAATGTCCTGCGCCACAAACCGCATGGGGTGGTCGCGGTGTTCGGCCCTTACAACTTTCCCGCGCACCTGCCCAACGGCCACATCGTGCCCGCGCTGCTCGCCGGCAACTGTGTGCTGTTCAAGCCCAGCGAGCAGACGCCGTGGATCGCTGAGGAGACAGTCAGGCTATGGCAGGAGGCAGGCGCTCCGCCCGGCGTCATCAGCCTGCTGCAGGGCGAACGCGCAACCGGCGAGGCCATCGCGCGGCATCCGCAACTCGACGGTCTCTACTTCACAGGCAGTTCGCGCACCGGCGC
>JBOICL010000481.1:0-16126 GCA_050740055.1 Stenotrophobium sp. | reverse complement strand
CGGTTGACGATCATCACGCGCGAACACACCGCCTGGATCTCCGGCAGGATGTGGCTGGACAGGATCACGCTGTGGGTCTGGCCCAGCTCGGTGATGAGCGAACGGATTTCGCGGATCTGGATCGGGTCCAGGCCCACGGTCGGCTCGTCGAGCACGATCACCGAAGGTCGGTGGATGATCGCCTGCGCCAGACCCACGCGCTGCTGATAGCCCTTGGAGAGATTGCCGATCAGGCGCTGGCCGGTATCCGCTAGGCCGCAGGATTTTTTCGCCTGCTTCACCGCCGCCGCGCGCTGTGCGCTGGCGATGCCGTGCAGGCCCGCGCAGTAGCGCAGGTATTCGTCCACGGTGAGTTCGGGATATACCGGCGGCTGCTCAGGCAGGTAGCCGAGATTGCGCTTGGCCGCGGTCGGCGCGTCGTGCAGGCTCACGCCCTTGATCAGCGCGGTGCCGCTGCTCGGCGCGAGATTGCCGGTGAGCATTTTCATGGTGGTGGACTTGCCCGCGCCGTTGGGCCCCAGCAGGCCGAGGATTTCGCCCTTGCGCAGCGTCAGGCTGAGGTCGGACACGGCCACGGTGGGCCCGTAGCGGCGGGTCAGCCCGCGCGCTTCAATCAGGATTTCGCTATCCATGAGGTTTTCAGTTCTTGGTTTGGGAAATGCGCGCATCAGACAAAAGCCTGCGCACGGGAGTTCCGTGGAGGCGGCATTCTACGTGTGCGGCGGCATGAAACAACTCACCCGCTCTGCATGATTTGCCTGCGTGTGATGTTAAATAATATTGAATAATTAATAAATAGAACGATAATTATGAACAACGGCCGCAGATTAAACGAAGGGAGCGGGTGCCGACACGGGGCTTGCCCGAAGGACAATGTGTGCGGGAGGCGCCCGAAGCCCGCGACTGCGCGAAGGTCGGCACCCCACCGCCCGCTCCCGCACCCGTTTTGCTGCGCAAAAACACCGTGTCGCGGGCGGGTGCCGACAAGATCAAAGGCCCTGATACGGATTCGGCGTTCCTGGCGGCAGGCGGCGGTAGCGCCTATAACTCCACCAGTACTGCTCCGGCCATTCGCGGATCAGCTGCTCGATCGTGCGGTTGAGCGCGGCGACGCCGGTGTCTGCATCGGAAACTTCCGCGGGCGCGGGCCGCAGGTGGATGCGGTAGCCGCGGCCGAAATCCAGCCGTTCGGCGATGCAGAACCACACCGGCGCACCGGTGCGCGCGGCGAGTTTGCCGACCAGCGGCGTGGTGTGCGCGGAGATGCCGAACAGCGGCGCGAACACGCCGGAGCCGTCGGGTGGATCGTGATCCGGCAGGATGCCGATCATCGCGCCGCTTTTCAGCGCCTGCAGCAACTGCTTCACGCCGCTGCCCGCGGTCGGCACGAGATTCGCGCCCAGCCGCTCGCGGCCCTCCTTGATCAACGCATCCAGCGCGCCCTTCTGCGGCTTGTACAGCGTGGTCATGGGGCCGGCGCTAGCGCAGAACAGGCCGGCGAGTTCCCAGGCGCCCAGGTGCGGACACAGCAGGATCACGCCCTTGCCGCCGGCGATCAGCGCCTGCAACTGCTCACGCGCGGCGCGGTCGTCCAGCCAGCGGCGCAGGCGCCGCTCGGAACCAAACCAGATTGCTGGAGACTCGAAGCCCAGCTTCATGCTGTGCGCGAGGCTGCGCCGCGCGATGCGTCGGCGCTGCGCGGGCGTGAGTTCCGGCAGGCATAGTTGCAGGTGCAGCAGCGTCATGCGCCTGAGTTTGTTCGGCAGTAGCCACAGCAGCAACGCGGGCAGTGCCGAGAGCGCGTGCAGCAGGGGCAGCGGCAACTTGCCGATCAGGATGAGGAGGAATCGCAGGTGGCGGATCATGGCGGCGCATTCTAAAGCGCCTCCACTCTCGCGGAGGGGGAGCTCCGCAAATCTCAGGCGTAGAAATCCGGCTCCCCGGCCGGCCGGCGGCGGAAGCGCTTGTAACCCCACCAGTACTGCTGCGGACAAGCACGCACGCAGAGTTCGAGCCCCTGGTTCATCGCGGCGGTCGCGGTCATCACGTCGCCGCTGTAGATGCCTTCCGGAGCATCGAAATAATGCGCGATATAGCCGCGCGCCCAGGGCAGGCGCTCGCCGAACATGAACACCACCGGCGCGCCGGATTCGCGCACAAGGTTTGCGATCAGCGTCGGCGTGTGCGCGAGCACGCCCATGAAGGGTACGAACACGCCGCGGCCTTCGGGCGGATCGTGATCGGGCATGTAATACACGCCCATGTGTTCCGCGAGTAGAGGCAGCGCTGCGCGGCGCACACCCGCCTCGGCGATCATCATCCTGCCGCCGAAGCGGCAGCGCCCGCGCAAGGACAGCTCGTTGACCACACCGCGCTGCGGTTTATAGAGGCCGTAGAAGGGATAGTTCGCCGACATCGGGATCGCTACGGCCTCGAAAGCGCCCTGGTGCAGGGTCAGCAGGATCACGCCCTTGTTTTTGGCGAAAGCGCTATCCAGCGCCGCGATGCCGCGCCATTCCCTCACCGCTGTCTTCACCGGCTGCGCCGGGCCCAGCCAGACGCGCGGCGATTCGAGATAAGTGCTGATTTCGTGACCGATGGACACACGCGCCAGCCGCGCCTGTTCAGCGGGCGAAAGCTCCGGCAGGCACTGGCTGATATTGCGCAGCGCCACGTGTCTGCGCGACGAGCCCGTGAGCCACAGCGCCCAGCCGGCCAGTGTGCCGATGACTTGCAGAACCAGTAGCGGCAGCCAGGCGAGGACATGAAGCAGGAGGCGCATGCGGAAGACCATTAGTGGGCGCAACTTGCGCCGCTGTGCATCGCGGATGAACGGATGCTACAAGAATGGCGGCTGCGCATGCGGGCACGCGGCCAAAAAAACCCGGCTGGGGGCCGGGTATTGGGAGGAGGAAAAACCATGTGCCAAAGTGATGGAGGAAACAAACCGCCAAGACCTTGGGCAGGGTTAGTATCCGCGCCGGGAACAGTAAGCGGCATGGCCAGATGACGATGCGCAATGTAGGAATATTCTTACAATGATCGGCTTATTGCAGCGGGTCCGCCACGCCGCCGTGGAGGTGGAAGGACGCGAAGTGGCGGCCATCGAACGCGGGCTGCTGGTGCTCGTCGGCGTGAGGCGCGGCGATGGGCCGGAGCAGTCGCGGCGTCTGCTGGAACGGTTGCTTGGCTATCGCGTGTTTCCCGATGACGCGGGGCGGATGAACCTCTCCGTCGCCGACATCGGCGGCGGTCTGCTGCTGGTGCCGCAGTTCACGCTGGCGGCGGATACCTCCGGCGGCATGCGTGCCAGCTTTACCACGGCGGCCGAACCGGCGCAGGCGCGCGCGTTGTTCGAGGACTTGCTGGCCGAAGCGCGCCGCCATCACCCGATCGTGGCTGGCGGCGTATTCGGTGCCGACATGCAGGTGTCGCTGGTGAACGACGGGCCGGTGACGTTCTGGATCGAGGCGCGCTAGCGCGCTACTTGCAGCTCGCCTGCAGCCAATGCCCGGTGGAGGTGTTGTTCATGTCCACCGGCTGGCCGTGCGAAATGCCCTTGAAATGGAATTTCGAGGTGTAGGTCTCGTCGCCCTGTGTGACATCGACTTCGCCCGTGCCCTTCATCTCGCCGTCGCAGACGATTTCGCCGGTGGTGTGGTTGCCGCTGTGCTTGAAGTCCTTGGGCTTGCAGCCGCTGTCTTCGGACTGATGAATCGGCGGCTGGCCGCTGGCGGCTTCTTCGGGCGACACGCAGATTTTCGTAGTGATCGCTCCCCCGCTGAAGGATGGCATCTTCATGCCCATTTGCTTCATCTGTGTCATCTGCTCAGGCGTGAGCTGCGGCATTTTCGGCGCGTGCTTGCCCATGTCCATGGTGGTGGTGACCTCCCACTGGCCGGCCTTGAGACCGGCGGCGCTGGCGCTCAGCGGCAGCAAAGCGCAGGCTGCAACGGCGGCGGTGACAACGGGTAACAGGCGCATGACATCTCCCTTGTGTGATGTGTGTACGACCGCCGCAGTCCACCACTGCGGCGCCGCGCGGTCAAGGCGGGACTGCGTGCCGGTTCAAATTTGTTGCACTGCGGGGTATGATTGCGCCCCTTTATTGACCGCCGGTCAGCAACTTGGCCCCTCAAGCCGCCCGCCGCGCCGAGGTTTCGCGCGCAACCAAGGAGACCCGTATCCGGGTCGAGATCAATCTCGACGGCACGGGCAAGTCGCGCCTCAAGACCAACATCGCCTTCCTCGACCACATGCTCGATCAGGTGGCGCGTCATGGCCTGATCGACCTCACCGTGGAATGCGAGGGCGACCGCCACATCGACGATCATCACTCGGTGGAGGACATCGGCATCACCATCGGTCAGGCCTTCGACAAGGCGGTGGGCGACAAGACCGGCATCGTGCGCTACGGGCATGCCTATGTGCCGCTGGACGAGGCGCTGGCGCGCGTCGTCGCCGACCTTTCCGGCCGTCCGGGACTGGAATATTTCGTGGACTACCCGCGCGCACGCATCGGCGAGTTCGATGTGGATCTGTTCCGCGAGTTCTTCCAGGGCTTCGCCAACCACGCCAAGGTCACGCTGCACATCGACAGCCTGCGCGGCCGCAACGCGCACCACATCGCCGAAACCTGCTTCAAGGCTTTCGGCCGCGCGCTGCGCATGGCGGTGACGCCGGACGCACGCGCGCCCGATGCGATGCCGTCCACCAAGGGCACCCTGTCCCGCTGAGTCCCTGAATGTCGGCCATTGGCGTCATCGATTACGGCATGGGCAACCTGCACTCGCTCGGCAAGTCGCTGGAGCGGGTCGCCGACGGTGCGCGCATCGAGATCAGCTACGACCCGGAAAAGCTGCTCAAGTGTGACCGCCTCGTGCTGCCCGGCGTCGGCGGCGTGCGCGCCTGCATGAACGAACTGCGCCGACTCGAGCTGAATGATCTGGTGCTCGAAGCGGCGAAGAAAAAGCCCTTGCTCGGCATCTGCCTGGGCATGCAGGTGATGCTGGAGCACAGCGACGAGAACGGCGGCGTGCCCGCGCTGGGACTGTTTCCCGGCAATGTCGTGCGCTTCCCCGATCCGGCGGTGGGCGGCGCCGCCGAGCGCCTCAAGGTGCCGCACATCGGCTGGAACCGCGTGAAGCAGGCCGTGGCGCATCCGGTCTGGGCCGGTGTGCCGGACGACAGCTGGTTCTACTTCGTGCACAGCTATCACGCCGCGCCGCAGAACCCCGCGCACGTACTCGGCAGCACCGATTACATCCACGACTTCGCCTCGGCGCTGGCGCGCGACAACATCGTCGCCTTCCAGTTTCACCCGGAAAAAAGCCAGAACGTGGGCATGACCCTGCTCGCCAATTTCGTCAACTGGACGCCCTGAGTTTCACCCGCTCTACAGCGAATCCATTACCAGGCTGTTATTAAATATTAAACTTATATAATTATTGTCAATATATTTTAACTATCCTGACCGCGTGCAAGGCAAGAGCGGGTGAGCATTTCAAGCGCCTGAAAACGGCTTGCCTTGCCTTGGCGATTCATGCAAAGTTCACGGCGTCAGGATCGAACGCGCATCAGAACAATTCCACCCGCAAGCATCCTCCCGCCTCTCCCCCACTCGTTCTCCGCCACAGCCCATGCTGTTAATTCCCGCGATTGACCTCAAGAACGGCCAGTGCGTGCGCCTGCGCCAGGGCCGCATGGACGATGTCACCGTCTTCTCCGACGACCCGGTGGCGTTTGCAAAACGCTGGGTGGACGAAGGCGCGCAGCGCATCCACGTGGTCGATCTCGACGGCGCCTTCAAGGGCAGCCCGGTCAATCTCAAGGTGGTCGAGCAGATCGCCGCGGCGGTCAAAGTGCCGGTGCAGATCGGCGGTGGCATCCGCGACGAGGAGACCGTGCAGCGTTATCTCAACGCCGGCGTGGCCTACGTCATCATCGGCACCAAGGCAGTGAACTCGCCGCACTTCCTGCGCGATCTCTGCATCGAATTTCCGCGCCACATCATCGTCAGCCTCGACGCCAAGGACGGCCGCCTCGCGCTCAATGGCTGGGCCAAGCTCACGCAGCACGATGCCATCGAGATGGCGCTGCACTGCGAACGCGACGGCGTCGAGGCCATCGTCTACACCGACATCGGCCGCGACGGCATGATGAAGGGCTTCAACGCCGAGGCCACGCGCAAGCTGGCGCAGGCGGTGAAGACGCCGGTGTTCGCCAGCGGCGGCGTCAGCACGCTCGACGACATCCGCAAGCTCAAGGAAATCGAGGCGGACGGCGTCATCGGCGCCGTCATCGGCCGCGCTCTCTACGAAGGCAGTTTCACCTTCGCGGACGCGCACAAGATTGCGAACCCGTGAGACGTAGAGACGTGAGACGAGAGACGCAAAAGAAAGAGTTGTCAGCGAGTGTGAAGGCCATATTTGCGCTGTTCTGGTTTTATCGTCTCCCGTCTCCCGTCTCCCGTCTCCCGCAAAAATGCTAGCCAAACGCATCATTCCCTGTCTGGACATCGACCGCGGCCGCGTGGTCAATGGCGTCAAGTTCGAGGATGTCCGCGACGCCGGCGATCCTATCGAGGTCGCGCGCCGCTACGACCAGCAGGGCGCCGACGAACTGGTGTTCCTCGACATCACCGCCAGCTCCGACGACCGCCCCACGCTGTTCGCCACGGTCGAGGCGGTGGCGCGCGAAATCTACATTCCGCTCACTGTCGGCGGCGGCGTGCGCAACTGCGCCGACGTGCGCGCGCTGCTGTCGCGCGGCGCCGACAAGGTCAGCATCAACACCGCGGCGGTGGACAATCCCGACTTCGTCACCGAGGCCGCCGACCGCTACGGCGTGCAGTGCATCGTCGTCGCCATCGACGCCAAGCGCGCCGCCAAAAAGAAGGACAAGGACGCCGCGTCGCGCTGGGAAGTGTTTACCCACGGCGGCCGCAAGCCCACCGGCCTGGACGCCGTCGAATGGGCGGCGAAGATGGTGCAGAAAGGCGCGGGCGAACTGCTGCTCACCAGCATGGACCGCGACGGCACCAAGGCCGGCTACGATGTCGAATTCCTGCGCGCGGTGAGCGACGCCGTGTCGGTGCCGGTGATCGCCAGCGGCGGCGTCGGCACCTTGGAACATCTCTACGAAGGCTTCGAGCAGGGCCGCGCCGACGCGGTGCTTGCCGCGAGCATTTTCCACCACGGCACCTATACCGTCGGCCAGGCGAAGAACTTCCTCGCCGAAAAAGGCGTGCGCGTGCGGCTCTGAGCCGCGGACGCAAAGCGCTACACTAGGCGCATGAACCGCGCGCCCACCGATGTGCTTGCCGAGGTCTACCAGACGCTGCTGGCGCGCAAGTCCGCGGACGCCGGCAAATCCTACGTCGCCAGCCTCTATGCCAAGGGCACCGACACCATACTCAAGAAGCTCGGCGAGGAGGCGGCGGAAACCCTCATCGCCGCCAAGAACCCGGACGACGCCGCGCTGGTCTATGAACTGGCGGACCTGTGGTTTCACAGCCTGGTGCTGATGGCCTCGCGCGATCTGCCGGTCACCGCCGTCACCAACGAACTCGCGCGCCGCATGGGCCGGTCGGGCCTGGAAGAAAAGGCCGCGCGTCCATCCAAGTAAGGAGCAATAGTATGGGCAGTTTCAGCATCTGGCACTGGTTGATCGTCCTCGTCATCGTGGTGCTCATTTTCGGCACCAAGAAGCTGCGCAACGCCGGCGGCGATCTCGGCAGCGCGGTCAAGAATTTCAAGCAGTCGCTGAAGGAAGGCGAGGCCGAGGCCGACAAGAAAAGCGCCGAAGTCCTGAACCCGCCGCCGGCGCCGGACAAGACCGATCACAAGGTTTGAGGTTTCGGACAGCGTTCGGTAACGCGACAGGCCGCCGGCATGTTTGAAATCAGCTTCCCCGAAATCCTGCTGTGCCTGGTCATCGCCCTGATCGTGCTCGGCCCGGAGCGCCTGCCCGGCGTGGCGCGCGCAGTCGGCCGCTGGACCGGCAGGGCGCGTTCCTACATGCGTAATTTGTCTGCTGAACTGGAGCGCGAAACCCAGGTGTCGGAACTCAAGAAGCAGCTGGAAGACGCCCAGCGCGCCCTGCGCGAACACGCCAGCGCCGGCGAAAGCGCCATGCACAAGATCGCCGGCGATACCGAAGACACGGCGCGCAAGGTCGCTGACGGCGTCAAAGATTCCGCCGGCAAACCGTGAGCGAAGAACCGGTCGCCGAAGGCGTCGAACAACCTCTGATTGCCCACCTGCTGGAGCTGCGCCTGCGCCTGCTGCGCATTTTTACCGGCGTCGGCCTGTGCTTTCTGCCGCTGGCCTGGTACTCGAAGGTCATCTACACCTGGATCGCGCACCCGCTGATGCGCCTGCTGCCGCCGGGCTCCTCGATGATCGCCACCGAGGTGGCCTCGCCCTTCCTCGCGCCGATCAAGCTGGCCGGCATCCTCGCCGTGGCGGCCGCGATGCCCTGGGTGCTCTACCAGGTCTGGGCCTTCGTCGCGCCGGGTCTGTACAAGAGCGAGAAGCGGCTGGTGTTGCCGCTGCTGGTCTCCAGCACGCTGCTGTTCTACGCCGGTATCGCCTTCGCCTATTTCCTCGTGCTGCCCAACGTGTTCCGCTTCCTCGTCGGAATCGCGCCGCAGGGCGTGGCGGTGATGACCGACATCAACAAGTACCTGGATTTCGTCTTCACCCTGTTCCTCGCTTTCGGCCTCGCCTTCGAGACGCCGGTGGCGATCGTGCTGCTGGTGCGCACCGGCTTCGTCACGCCGGCGCAACTTGCGGCAAGGCGCGACTACGTGATTGTCGGCATCTTCATCGGCGCGGCGATTTTCGCGCCGCCGGATGTGCTGTCGCAGATCCTGCTCGCGGTGCCGGCCTACCTGCTCTACGAAATCGGCATCGCCGTCGCGCGCTGGATGGTGCCGGGCGCGAAGGAAGTCGAAGCGCAGCAGAAAGAAACCGGGGAATCCTGAGCCGCTAAACTCAGAGAAAGGCAGAGTGTTGTTTCTATATACACATAAATTATATATTTAGTTAATATAATAAAACATGCTGGAAGCTGATCGAAGTAACAGCGGGTGGCTGCGCAAGGAGGAGACACGGATGCTCATCACGAAAAACCGGCGGCGGGCGTGCCTGCGCGGACTGGGCGCCATCGCGCTGATTTACTGCGCGCAGGCGCCGTGCCTTGAACTACGCTGCCCGGACGAAGTGCTGACGCGGCAGTCGCCGGTGCAGGACGTGGCGGGCTGGACGCCGTTCGTGCGCGATTACGACAGCACCGCCGGAGATCCGCGCACGCAGGCGCTGGCGCTGCACTCGCCCTTCGCCGGCATCGAGCTGTACAGCGGCGAACCCAGCGAACTGGCCCAGCTCAAGCCGGACGACGATCTGGCCCGCCAGCCGGAGTGGACGCTGGGGCCGTCCGCGCCGGCCGATCTGCCGGTCTATCTCGCCTGCACCTACGCCGGCACGCAGGTACGCCTGGTCCGGGTGCTGCCGCGTGACGTGAAAAAATGCCGCGATCATGGCAACGGCCGGCTGGTCTGCACCACCGGCCGTTAGGAAAACTCCGCACAGGCCGCTTCCGTTCATGGTTCGACAGGCTCACTACGAACGGAACCCATCAGCTAGCCGTTCGCCCTGAGCCTGTCGAAGGGCATTGTTTAGCCTGCGCAGAGTTTTTTCGGGCCAGCGTGGAGCGAAATCAGTCCACGCTGTCGCCGCAGATCGACTCTGCCTGCGCCGTGCCGCGCCGGGGATTGCCATCGGCGGTGAAGGTTTCGCTGCCGCCGCCGCAGGGCTGGCCGGGCGCGCGCAGGCCGGCGAGCACCGGCGCTGTTTCAGGACGCAGGCCGCGCCAGATCTCGAACGCCGCCGCCGCCTGCTCGACCAGCATGCCCAGCCCGTCGGAGACGCGCGCCGCGCCCTCGGCGCGGGCCCAGGCGGCGAAGGGCGCAAAAGCCTCGCCGTAGCTGAGGTCGTAGCAGATGCCGCCCGCCGCCACGACCTGTGCTGGCAGCCGCAGCTTGCCGCCGACGTGTCCCGCTGAAGTGGCGTTGATGACCAGGTCGAATTGGTCGCCCTTGAGCGCAAGGTGTGTGCAGGGGCGGATTCTGCCGTAGGCCTTGAACTGCTCCGCGAGTTCTTCCGGTTTCCAGGGATTGCGGTTGGAAACCGTGAGTTCCGCAGGCTTTTCGTCCAGCAGAGGCTTGAGGATGCCGCGAACCGCGCCACCCGCGCCGAGCACCAGCACGCGCATGCCGGCGATGACGATGCCGAGGTTCTGGCGCAGGTCGCGGATCAGCCCTTCGCCGTCGGTGTTATCGCCGCTCCAGCCGCTATCGGTGCGCACCAGCGTGTTGACCGCGCCCGCGAGTGCGGCTCGCTCGCTGACGGCCTCGCACAATTTCGCCACCGCGACCTTGTGCGGCAGCGTCACGTTGAGGCCGCGCCAGCCTTCCGCATGCAGGCGCGCGAGCGTGGCGGCCAGCGCGTCCGCTGCCACCTCGACCGCACCGTAGCTCAGGTCCTGCGCGGTCTGCTGCGCGAACTGCGCGTGGATCAGCGGCGACTTGCTGTGGGCGACGGGGCAACCGATGACGGCGTAGCGATCCATGGGGCTGTCTTGATCCGCAATCATTCAGCCAGCCACTGCGCCGCCTGCCTGGCATAGTAGCTGAGGATCATGTCGGCGCCGGCGCGGCGGAAGCACAGCAGCGCTTCCATCATGGAATTCTTCTCGTCCAGCCAGCCGTTGGCTGCTGCTGCCTTGAGCATCGCGTATTCACCGCTGACTTGGTAGGCCGCGACGGGCACCTCGAAGCGCTCCTTCACGCGGCGGATGATGTCGAGGTAAGGCATGCCGGGCTTGACCATGACAATGTCCGCACCCTCTGCGATGTCGAGTTCCACCTCGCGCAGCGCTTCATCGGTATTGGCCGGGTCCATCTGATAGTTGCGCTTGTCCGACTTGCCGAGATTGCCGGCGCTGCCCACCGCGTCGCGGAACGGGCCGTAAAACGCTGAGGCGTACTTGGCGGCGTAGGACAGGATGATCGTGTTCTTGAGGTTGTCGCGTTCCAGCACCTGCCTGATCTGGCCGATGCGGCCGTCCATCATGTCGCTAGGCGCGACGATGTCGGCGCCGGCGCGCGCGTAGAGCAGGGCCTGACGGCGCAGGATTTCGACCGTAGCGTCGTTGTCCACCAGCCCGCGCGCATCGAGGATGCCGTCGTGGCCGTGCGTGGTGTAGGGGTCCAGCGCGATGTCCACCATCACGCCGATGCCGGGGCAGGCCGCCTTCACCGCCTGGATCGCGCGCGGCACCAGGCCATCGGGCAGCAGCGCCGCATCGCCCGCATCGTTCTTGAGCTTCTGCGGAATTACCGGGAACAGCGCGATGCAGCCGATGCCTAATTTATGCAGCGCCACCACTTCTCGCGCCAGTTCATCCAGATCGAGGCGCACAATGCCGGGCATGGAGGCGACCGGCCCCTTGAGCGCGCCCTCGGCCACGAACAGCGGCTGGACCAACTGCTGCGGTGCGAGGCGCGTTTCGCGCACCATGCTGCGGATGAACTCAGCCTGGCGCAGGCGGCGCGGGCGGGTGAGGGGAAAGGAGCCAGTGGTCACGGGCGCTCCAAAGCAGTCAAATAGGCGGCGGATTATACCGGGATGGCGATGAATCACTGGCTGAACGATGGCGGAGTGCAGTTGCGCATGGCGGTGTTTTTCGCGCTGCTGGCGCTGATGCTGCTGCTCGAACGCCTGGCGCCGCGCCGGCACAGTCCGGCCTTGTCGCGTCTGCGCTGGCCGGCTAATTTCGGCTTGCTGCTGACCGGCGTGCTGCTCCTGCGCCTGCTGCCGCTGGCGGCGATCGGCGCGGCGCTGCTGGCACGGCAGCACGGCTGGGGACTGTTCAACCTGATTGCGCTGCCGCCGTGGCTGACGGTGGTCGCGTGCTGGCTGCTGCTGGATCTGGCGATCTACTGGCAGCACCGCGCCACGCACGTGGTGCCGCTGCTGTGGCGGCTGCACCGTGTGCATCACAGCGACATCGAGTTTGACGTCACCACCGCCGTGCGTTTTCATCCCGTCGAAATCTGGCTGTCGATGTTGTGGAAGATCGGCGTGGTGCTGGCACTGGGCGCGCCGCCGCTGGCGGTACTGTTGTTTGAAACGGCGCTGAACGGCCTGGCGCTGTTCAATCACGCCAATTTCCGCCTGCCCGGCGACCGCTGGCTGCGCGCGCTGCTGGTGACGCCGGACATGCACCGCGTGCATCACGCCCAATATCGTGCCGAAATCGACAGCAACTACGGCAATGTGCTGTCGGTGTGGGATCGCCTGTTCCGCAGCTACACCGCGCAGCCGCGCGACGGCCACGAAACCATGCAGATCGGCCTGGGGGAATGGCGCGGTGAAAACGAGCAGAAAATCGCAGCGCTGTTGCTGCAACCATTCCGGCGTGGATGATGCGAGGGTAGGTCATTGCGAGACCGCCGGGACTCAAGCTGCTCGCCACCCGCCCGCGACACGGTGCTTTTGCGTAGCAAAACGGGTGCGGGTGCGGGCGGTGGGGTGCCGACCTTAGCGCAGTCGCGGGCTTCGGGTGCCTCCCGCACCCATTGCCCTTCGGGCAAGCGCCGTGTCGGCACCCGCTCCTTCGGTTTGCGGCTGGATTTGTGTTACTAATTAGAAGTTATAATTAAATTTATTCGCTAATAAATCACAGAACAGCAGGAGCTTTTGCGCAGAGCGGGTGACGGCGCCGGCGCCTCAACGCGCGTCGTTAAGCGCCCAGTCGTAGTGGTCGTCGCTGATCTTGCGGACGCCCGCCAGTTGCGCGGCGAGCGCAGGCGCGGCGTATTGCTTCAGGTGCGTGATGACGCCGGCATCGCTGCCGCCGAAATCGGCCTGGTACCAGACGTAGATGCTCGACACGCTGAGCTTGCCGTCCTGCACGCTGACCGCGCG
Source organism: Stenotrophobium sp. (assembly GCA_050740055.1). Lineage (GTDB taxonomy): Bacteria > Pseudomonadota > Gammaproteobacteria > Nevskiales > Nevskiaceae > Stenotrophobium. The sequence continues at coordinate 3,134 of JBOICL010000481.1, read as the reverse complement.
CGGACTGCTGACGTAGGCGCGGGCGGCGGCATCCAGCATTTCGTCGAGGCTGCCTGCCGTCCACGCGCGCGCAGCGAGATTGGGGCAGGACAGCGAGGCGCAGTTCACCGAGTAGTGCGTGCGCGGATCGTTCCAGATCGGCCGCAGGATGCGATGCTCGATGTCGTTGAGCGAAACCTCCTGTCCTTCGATCCTGAGCAGCTTCTTGTCCCAGGGCCCGCGCGAGAACAGGCCCGGCGAAATGTTGATCTTGAGGATGCTCTCGACCGGATAGTGGTCGAGGATCAGTTTCACCGTAGTGGCGTTGTAGAGGTTGATCCAGTAGGCGCGCTGCTCGGCGCGCGGATAGCGCGAGATCGGGATCGCCTGCATCTTCTGCACATAGGCCGCGAGGCGGGCCTTGTCCTGCGGCGTCACCTGCGAATAGGCGACGCGGTTGATGCCGTCGGGCGAGGCCTTGACGTAGGCGCGCAGGAAATCGTCCCAGGCGCTGTGGTCGATGGTCCACTTACTGGCTTCGTCGTGCGCCGCCCAGCGTGCCCACAGTTCCGCGCTCGGCGCGGCCTGCGCGATCTGCGAAATCGATACCGAAAACAGCGCGAGCAGCAGGACGGCGAACCGGCGGCGGATCATCGCGTGCGCTCCCTGAGCCAGTTCAGCAGGTCGGCGGTGACTTCGTCGCGGCAGGTTTCGTTGAGCAGCTCGTGGCGCGCGCCGGCGTAGATGCGCACGTTTACCTCGCGCAGATGCGCATTCCGGTAAATGCGCTCCAGCGCACGCGGGCCTTTTTCGCCGCGCGTCGCCGCGTCCTCGCTGCCGCCGATGATCAGCACCGGCAGGTCTTTCGGAATGGTTTCGAGCCGCTCGGTATCGTCCAGTTGTCCGCAGGCGAGCAGCAGGTCGATCCAGGAGTCGCTGCTGCAACGGAAACCACAGCGGGGGTCAGCGACGTACTGGTCCACCTCGGCTGTGTCGCGAGAGAGCCAGTCGAACGCGGTGCGCGCGGGTTTGAATCTGCGGTTGAAGTCCTTGAAGGTCAGCGCGTCTCCCATAGCGCTCGGATGGCGCGGGCCGTACCACAGCGCTTCCAGCCGGATCAGCGAAAGCCCGACGGCGCGCAGCGGGCCGAGGTCGCCGCTGGTGGCGGAAAACACCGCGCCGGCCAGATCGGAGCCGTGCTCCACCACGTAGTTCTGCAACAGGAATGAACCCATGCTGTGCCCGAGCATGAACAGCGGCCTGCCCTTCTGCTCGCGCTCGATGAGCCCGCGCACCTCATTGATCGCACCCAGCGCGCCGTGCCAGCCCTGCGGGAAATGCCCCAGCTCGTCCGGCGAACGCACGCTGCGGCCGTGACCCGGCAGATCCTGCGCGTACACCGCATAACCCGCGCCGGTCAGCGCCTGCGCCAGCCGCGCGTAGCGCGCGCCGTGCTCGGCCATGCCGTGAATAATCTGCACGCACGCCGCGATCTTGCCCGCAGGCAGCCAGCGATATACATGGGCGCTGCCGCCGCCTTTCAATGAAAACTGGAACTGCTTCGTATCCACGTGTAATTTCTCCTCTTGCCGGATACTTTCACAACGACGCGGAGTTCGCCAATGACCGCCTTGCTGTCCATCGACCAGGGCACCACCAGCACCCGCGCCATCGTCTTCGGGCCGCGCGGCGAAAAGCTTGGCATCGCGCAGCGCGAATTGCCGCAGTCCTATCCGCAGCCGGGCTGGGTCGAGCACGACCCGGAGCGCATCTGGCAGGACACGCTGGAGACGGTGCGCGAGGCACTGGCGGACGCGAAGCTGCGCGCGTCAGACATCGCAGCGCTGGGCATCACCAACCAGCGAGAAACCACGGTGATCTGGGAGCGCAGCACCGGCCGGCCGATTCACCCGGCCATCGTCTGGCAGGATCGCCGCACCCACGAATTCTGCCGCCAGCACCAAGGCAAGAATCCGTGGCTGGCGGACAAGACCGGCCTGCTGCTGGATCCGTATTTCTCGGCGACCAAGATCGCTTGGATACTCGACCACGTGACCGGCGCGCGAGCGCGCGCGGAACAGGATGAACTGGCTTTCGGCACCATCGATACTTGGCTGCTATGGAATCTCAGCGGCGGCAAGGTGCATGCCACCGACGCCACCAATGCCTCGCGCACCGCGCTGTTCAACATCCGCACGCAGGACTGGGACAACGAACTGCTGCGTTTCTTCAAGGTGCCGAAGAAGCTGCTGCCGGAGGTGCGCGACTGCGCCGCCGATTACGGCCGCACGCAGGCGCAGCTTTTTGGCGGCGAAATCCGCATCGGCGGTATCGCCGGCGACCAGCAGGCGGCGACCGTTGGCCAGGCCTGCTTCGCGCCGGGCATGATCAAATCCACCTACGGCACCGGCTGCTTCATGGTGCTCAACACCGGTGACGAATTCACGCTGTCGAAAAACCGCCTGCTCTCCACCGTCGCCTACCGGCTGAACGGCAAGACCACCTACGCGCTGGAAGGCAGCATCTTCGTCGCCGGCGCGGCGGTGCAGTGGCTGCGCGACGCGATGCGCCTGATCAAGGGTGCGGGCGACACCGAGGCGATCGCGCGCTCGATCGCGGATACGCAGGGTGTGTATCTGGTGCCCGCCTTCACTGGCCTCGGCGCGCCCTACTGGGACCCGGAAGCGCGCGGCGCGATCTTCGGTCTCACGCGCGACTCCGGCTTCGCCCACATCGTGCGCGCGGCGCTGGAGTCGGTGTGTTACCAGACCCGTGACCTGCTCACCGCGATGGCGCAGGACGCGCTGCCACCCACCGAACTGCGCGTGGACGGCGGCATGGTGGTCAACAACTGGCTCACGCAGTTTCTCAGCGACATCCTGCAGATCCCGGTGGTGCGGCCGCAGACGGTCGAGACCACCGCACTGGGTGCGGCCTTCCTCGCGGGATTGCACTGCGGCGTCTATGCCTCACTCGACGACATCGCCAAGCTCTGGCAGAGCGAGCGGCGCTTCGCTCCGGAAATGAAAGCTGCAAAGGCGGATCAGCTTTATGAAGGCTGGCAGCAGGCGGTCATGCGCGTGAAGTCACACTGAACGGAAATCGCACCTGTCGCTCCTGCGCATCCCTGCGCCCGCGGCATTCGGGCATCCTGC
>JBOICL010000480.1:0-3723 GCA_050740055.1 Stenotrophobium sp. | reverse complement strand
GAGCGCAGGAGCCGGTAAACATGCGATTTCGGCACGCCAGGCATCTGTTTCAGAAGGAAATTGTCGATGCGCTGCCCCTCTTCCTTGGCGGTTACCTTCACGCGACGGACTTCTTGGCGATTCTGTGTCAAAATGTGTCACTCTGGATTGAAAACCGGAGAATTTTCGTTGCCGCGCCAGCGGTTACGGAGATACGAAGTGGCGGACTGAAAGCAAATTGTAACAGCCTTGCCACCCCAAACTTTTCTTGCGTCCGCTGCTTCGGCAGCGGATACCTGATAACCAAGCGTTCCCGCCAGGCGGGCGATCACAAAGGCAGGCGCACAGCGCCGCCACACAAATCACCCCGCCGGACGGTTGAGCGCCTAACCGGACGCACACAACATGAAACGCATTTTGATCAACGCCACGCAGCGGGAAGAGCTGCGCGTGGCGATTGTGGATGGACAAAAGCTGTTCGATCTCGACATCGAAATCGCCAGCCGCGAACAAAAAAAATCCAATATTTACAAGGGCCGCATCACCCGTGTTGAGCCTTCACTCGAAGCCTGTTTCGTCGAGTACGGTTCGGAACGCCACGGCTTTTTGCCGATCAAGGAAATCTCCCGCTCCTATTTCAAATCCGGCTCCGGCAATGTCCGCGAGCAGATTCAGGAAGGCCAGGAAGTCATCGTCCAGGTCGAGAAGGAAGAGCGCGGCAACAAGGGCGCGGCGCTGACCACGTTCATCTCGCTGGCCGGCCGCTACCTGGTGCTGATGCCCAACAACCCGCGCGCCGGCGGCATCTCGCGCCGCGCCGAGGGCGAGGAACGCGAGGAAGCGCGCGAAGCGCTGGCACAGTTGCAGATTCCCGACGGCATGGGCGTGATCGTGCGCTCCAACGGCGTCGGCCGCACGGCGGAAGAATTGCAGTGGGACGCGAATTACCTTGTCGAAATCTGGACCGCCATCGAGAAGGCTTCCGGCGAGCGCGCCGCACCCTTCCTGATCTACCAGGAAAACAACATCATCCTGCGCGCGCTGCGCGACTACCTGCGTCCGGACATCGGCGAGGTGATGATCGACAACCCGGAAATCTACGAGCAGGCGCGCCAGCACATGGAACATGTGATGCCGCAGCACCTGCCGCGGCTCAAGCTCTACAGCGACGAAACGCCGCTGTTCACGCGCTTCCAGATCGAGAGCCAGATCGAGTCCGCGCATGAGCGCATGGTGCGCCTGCCCTCAGGCGGCAGTATCGTCATCGACCACACCGAAGCGCTCACCGCCATCGACATCAACTCCGCCAAGGCCACCGGCGGCAGGGACATCGAGGACACCGCGCTCAATACCAACCTCGAAGCGGCGGATGAAATCGCACGCCAGTTGCGCCTGCGCGACCTCGGCGGCCTGATCGTCATCGACTTCATCGACATGAATGCGCAGAAGAACCAGCGCGAAGTCGAAAAGCGCCTGGAGAACGCCAGCGAGATCGACCGCGCGCGCATCCAGGTCGGCCGTCTGTCACGCTTCGGCCTGATGGAGTTGTCGCGCCAGCGCCTGCGCCCCAGCCTCGGCGAACACACCCAGATCCCCTGCCCGCGCTGCTCCGGCCGCGGCCAGATCCGCTCGGTGGAATCGATGGCGCTGTCGATCCTGCGACTGATAGAGGAAGAGGCGATGAAAGACCGCACCGGCCGCGTGGTCGCGCAGTTGCCGGTCGATGTGGGCACTTTTCTGCTCAACGAGAAGCGCGCCCAGGTGCGCGACATCGAGGCGCGCTGCAAGGTCACGGTCACGCTGGTGCCCAACACCAGCCTGCACTCGCCGCACTACGAGATCAGGCGCATCCGCGCGGACCTGCTCGACCAGGACAACAACGCCAGCAACAGCTACACGCTGGCGCAGGATTTCGACGCGCAGGCGAAGGAAGAAACTCCGCTCGCCGGCGCCGCTCCGGCCCGCGCCATCGTCGAACCGGCGGTGAAACAGATCGTGCCGTCCACCCCGGCGCCGATCGTGATACAGCAGGCGCCGGTGATGCAAGCGGTCGCGACGATCAGCATCTGGAAGCGGTTCTGGAACTGGCTCTTTGGCCCGCGCAGCGAACCGGCCGCACTGCCCGCGCCCAAGCCGCAGCGCCGCGATCAGCAGCGCCGCGAAGGACGCGATGGCAGCGGACAGCGCCGCGACGGCAACCGCGACTCGCAGCGCCGTGACCAGCAGCGCCGCGAAGGACGCGATGGTGGTGGCCAGCGCCGCGACGGCAATCGTGATGGCAATCGCGATCAGCAGCGCCGCGACCAGCAGCCGCGTCAGCAACAGAATCAGCAGAAGCGCGAGGACCGCCCGCCGCAGGAGCGCGGTCAGCAAAATCCCCAGCGCCAGCAGAATCAGCAGCGGCCGCAGCAGAATCAGCAGAAACGCGAAGACCGTCCGCCGCAGGAACCGCGCCCGCAACAGCAGGCGGCTGACGCACTGGCTGTTACGACGCCGGAAGGCGCGCAGCAAGGTGAACGCGGCGCGGAAGACCGCGATCAGCACGGCGGCGGGCGCAGCCTGCGCGGACGCCGCAACCGCCGTGGCCGCGGCCGTGGCGAACGCGGGGAGCGCGACGGCAACGCGCAGCCGCAGGATCAGCAGTCGCGCGCTGAAGGCGCTGAGCCATCGCAGCGGGCTGCATACGAGGCTGAAGCCGTCGAACGCGACACCAGCGCCGCGCCGGTCGAGCAACGCCAGCCTGCCGAGCACCAGGCCATCGAGCGTTCATCCGAACCGGCCCAGGAACCCGTTCATCGCGAACCCGTCGAACGCGTTGCGGAATCTGCGCCTGTAGCGCCCGCATACGAAGCACCGCGAGCGGCCGAACCCGCGCTCGCACCGCGTCGCGACGAGCCCGCACAGACGCCGCTGTTCCGCCCGGTCGCGCCTGCCGCCGATTACATCGTCCCGGATACCCGGCCGGTGCGTCCGCAGGAACCGGCCGCGCCCGAACCCGCAGCACCCAGCCAGGAATCCCAGCATCAGAACTGAGGCGGCCTCATGGACATCAGCATTTTCGGTTCAGGCTATGTAGGTCTCGTCACCGCCACCTGCTTCGCCGACGCCGGCAACGACGTGGTGTGCGTGGATGTAGACGCCAAGCGCGTGGAAACCCTGCGCCGGGGCGAATGCCCGTTTTACGAGCCGGGCCTGGCCGAGATGGTCAGGCAGAACCATGCGGAAGGACGGCTGCGCTTCACCACCGATGCCGCCGAGGCGGTGAAGCACGGCCAGTACCAGTTCATCGCCGTCGGCACGCCGCCGGGAGAAGATGGCTCCGCTGACCTCAAGTACGTGCTGCAGGTCGCGCATACCATTGGCGAGCACATGACCGAGCATCGCGTGATCATCACTAAGTCCACGGTGCCGGTCGGCACCTGCGACAAGGTGCGCGCGGAAGTGAAGAAATCGCTGGCGGCGCGCGAGGCGCAAGTCGAATTCGATGTCGTGTCCAATCCCGAATTCCTCAAGGAAGGCGCGGCCATCGCGGACTTCACGCGGCCAGACCGCATCGTCATCGGCACCGACGGTGAGCGCGCGGAAAAACTCATGCGCGCGCTCTACGAGCCGTTCAACCACAATCACGACCGCCTGATCGCGATTGACATCCGCTCCTCGGAGCTGACCAAGTACGCGGCCAACGCCCTGCTCGCGACCAAGATCAGCTTCATGAACGAACTGGCGAACGTGGCCGAACAGGTC